>JAFAHH010000971.1 GCA_019237355.1 Acetobacteraceae bacterium
ACCCAGGCGCCGCGCGCGGGAGTCGCGCCTAAAAATGGCCTGGTTCATGCTCACCGGGGCCATCCTGACCAGCCTCGCCGGCCAAACACTTTTGAAGCTGGGCGCGCAAGCTCCGAACTTTGCCGGGCAATTGCTGGATTGGCGCACCCTGTTTGGATTGTGCCTATATGGCTTGGCGTCCTTGCTTTACATTTTCGCCTTGCGACGCATCCCGATGTCCGTGGCGCTGCCTTGCACGGCTGCTGGATACATAGCGACCGCAGCTATAGGATATTATGCTTTCGCCGAACCGGTGGGCGCGATGCACGTGGCGGCGCTAGCGCTAATCACCACCGGGGTGATGCTGCTCGCGCTGGCTTAGGAGGGGAAGCTTTTAACCCTGCGCTCGGACTCAACCCGGCGTGCGACGCCGGTGCAACACCCCCGGTCGCGGACCCATCCGGCTGCCCGTTAGAGTCTGCAGGACCAGCAGCGGATGCCGAACGCCGGCGCCGCTTGGCAACCAGTTCCGGACCCAGCCGGATCGCCAGCATCCGGCACAGCGGCCGCAGGATCCGTCCCGCCTGCGGCACGTCGGCCAGCAATGCCGCCATGTCCGGGGCGGCCAGTAAACACTGCACCTGCCCGCCATAGGCCGCCGCCCCCGGCACCAGCCGGATCAGCCAGCCGAACCTGCCCGGCAGCCGGAACGGCTGCGGCAGGCCCTCGAGCCGGGGCGAGCCGGGGCAATTCAAGATCGCCCGCAGTCTGCATGCGTGGCGCCGGCCCGGGGGGAAGCCGCCGGCCCGGACCGCCCTCACCAGCGCCTCGAACCGCGAAGACCGCCGACCGGTCCTTGGCCATATGCGCGGCTAGCACCCCGCGTAGCCCGGCTATGATGAGGATCAGGCGTTTCCGAAAGGCCGATTGGGAGAGGTGCAGCATCAACGGCATGAACGTAACAAGGACAGGACTGATGGGCGACCTCCGAGTAGCGCCCTGAGTCTCCGGGGCCATCCGCAGTATAGAACTCCTAGCGCTCAGCCCGCATCGCCGGCCCCGTGTCGCCGGCGAGCGTGTCGGTCAAGCTGGTCCTGTTCTGTATTCTAATCGAGGTGCACGCCTCCCGTCACCGCTTGGTAGGTTGTTATCGCAAGCGTCAGAGGCTCGAATGGTTTCGTAATGACATAGGTCGGCTCGGTACGCTCGCCGCTCAGCAGCCGCTCCGGATAGGCGGTCACGAAAATCACAGGCGCATGGTGGCCGAGAAGAATGCGCTCCACCGCATGCTTACCATCGCCGCCGATACCGAGATTGATGTCGGCGAGGATAAGGCCCGGCCGGGTGCGCCGCGCCATTTCAACAGCTTCGCCTTCGCTGCTCGCGACACCGACCACCCGGTGACCGCAACTTTGCACGAGCTCCTCGAGGTCCATGGCGATGACCGGCTCATCCTCGATGATCATAACATCGGCCGCAGCGGCGGCGCGCAGCCGGTCGCGCGCCTCCGAGAGTTGGCGGGCTGCTTCGCGGGTGCTCATGGCGATGATCGGCGCCGCATCCTCAACCGCAACTTCCTCGAGCGATGTAAGGAGCAGCAATTGCCGTTGCTTGAGCGAGAGCCCATGCTGGACCCTGCCACCAGCGGCTCCTGACAACCGGTCGAACTGAGCGGTTACGCCCCGATAGAGATCGACACGTGCATCCTCAGGAGCGGTTGGCATAGCCATAAGCTCACGCAATGCCTCGGCGACCAGGCGATCGCCGATCGTCTGATTACCCGTAAGGGCGCGCGCATATCGGCGAGCGAATGGCAGCGCCCGGATCAGTTCTTCGCGACGCGTACGGTCCGTCATTCATCAGCCCCTTGCAGGCTCATCTTCGCATATCTCTATCCGCGGGGTATGGACACGGCCAGCCACTCTAATGCAGAGCTTGAAGAGCTGCGCCGGGAAATTGCGGCGCTGCTGCCTCGGGCCCGTGCTTTCGCACGCTTTCTTGTCAAAAACCGGGCGGAAGCCGACGATTTGGTGCAAGAAGGGCTGGTCCGGGCCCTGGCCTCGCTGGACCAGTTCCGCCCAGGCACCCGGCTGCGTCCATGGCTGTTCACGATCTTGCGGAACACGTTTTACGAACAGGCGCGGCGCCGCCGCACCGAGCGGCGGGTCATGGAAGAAGTCGCGCGGGATGCACCCACGGCCAAACACCCGACCCAGACGGCCCCGCAGGAAAATGAAGCGACCCTCAACGACTTGCAGCGCTTGCTGTGGACTTTGCCGCCACTTCTGCGCGAAGCGCTGGTATTGGTCGGAGCGCAAGGTTTGGCGCATGAAGAGGCCGCCGAAATCTGCAATGTTCCTGTAGGCACGATGCGCGCCCGCGTCTCCCGTGCCCGGGCCGCCATCGCCCGCGCCATGCGAGCCCGGACGATTGATTGAGCAATACGGCATTTTCTCGAGATCAGTAGCGGCCGACAAGTCGGTCAGCATCTTCCCTAAAAGCCAAACAGCAGCTTTCACCTCCCTGCTGCTCGTTGGCCTCCAATTTATCCTCGCGGGCCCCGGTTTTTGGTATCCGATTAGCAAGCGCCAACCCTATCAATGTAAGCACGCCACTAGCGAATCGCCGCGACCTCACTCAAAGGTGAGCACGGCCATGCAACGCTTATCCACCCCCATTCATTTGTTCAGGCTGAGTAGGCACATTAAGGCGAGACAAAATGACGGTTGCTCCGGATTTCCACGAACAAATCATCGCCATCCTCCCCAAGCTCCGCGTCCAAGCTCTAGCGCTCACCCGCAATCGTGCTTCAGCCGAGGATCTCGTTCAAGACGCGGTGTGCAATGCGCTTTCCGCGCAAGAGAGCTTCATACCCGGCACAAATTTTGCCGCCTGGATGCATCGTATCCTTCGCAACCGCTTTATCTCCAATCTTCGCAAGCGACGCGACACGACGGATATCGAGGACGTGCCGACGTCAGCCTTCGCCACCGACGCGGCTCACGAAGACCGGCTGGCGCTGAAGGAACTAGGCCATGCGATCACCCGGCTTCCGGCCGATCAGCGCGAGGCACTGGTCATGGTCGTGGTGCATGGCTTGAGCTATGAGGCGCTGGCAGAGGCCACCGGGTGCGCGGTCGGCACCGCAAAGAGCCGTGTCTTCCGGGCCCGCCGGCAGCTCGAAACCTGGCTACTTGGCGAAGCTGCAGAGCGCCGCGAAGGGAGCCGCACGGCCGAGCAAACGACGCGCCCCGAAGGTGGCACTCGCACTACCGCCTAGGGACGTTATGATCCTAGCACCCCACCTGCCCCACCCAGCAAGGTGACCGCAACGAAAGGTCCGGGGCCGCAAAGGGGGCGATTGGCCGGCCGAACATGAAATACGTCGCAATGACGCAGCGAAAGGATAAGCCGGTAGCGGTCCGCCCGCCGAAAAAGCGGGGAGAAAAGGCGTTTGACCTATGGCTTCAGCGCGGACTGCACGAGCTGTTTGACGACATCGCCAAGGAGCCCATCCCCGAGGAGCTGCTGAACATCATCGAACAAGACCGGAAAAATTAACATTCCGTCGTTGCCTGCCGAGAGGTAGAGTGGAGCGTGTTCCGCTCGACAAATTCCTCGCGAGGTGAAGCAGCCGGGCGCGCCCGACGGTCGAGAGCGCCGCGGTGCCGGTGACTCAATATCTGAATTGGCGGGCAAAGCTCGTAAGGCTCGTTCTGGGCTCTGTTCCTCGCCGGTTGATTGCGCTCCTTGCTTTAGCCGCAATCCCGGTAGCCGCGATGGCCGGCCTAATTGCTTGGCACAATTATCAAATTTCGGTTGATCGGGTAAGAGAGCAACTCTTGCTGGCGCGCGAAACCGCAGCAGCGAGCATGTCAACCGCTTTGGAGGGCGTTGAAGCAAGTCTGGCGTCGGTTGCCCAAGCGCCGGTCGTGCGGTCAGCAGATCTAAATCGCTGCCGCGAGTTTCTGGCAGCCGTTCTCGTCGTAAATCCCGCGAGGTTCAGCGATCTCCTGGTGATTGATCCCGAGGGCCAGATTCGGTGCAGTGCGAGAGGGCAAATTGCCTCTGACGGGGATCAGCCCTGGGTGCAAGCAATGCTCGATGCCCCGCGTGAACCGACCGATGCGAATGACCTGGCCAGCGGCGCTCGGCTGATAGCCTTCGGCTTCCCCATTCTGAACGATGCCGTGTTCCAGGGCGTGCTCGCGGCGCGGGTGCGGGTCGCGTGGCTTGCCGATCAGACACGATCCAAAGCGTCGGGCCTGCATTTATGGCTGGTGGTCCCCGGCCGCGGCCTACTTCCGCTGGAAGGGGCAACCTCCACAGCGCTGCCTGGCAGCAGCGTCCTCAACGCCTTGCTCGGCTCCAGTGCCGCGCTTCTTTGGGCTCCGTCGACCGGAGGCCAGCGATTCGGCTACGGGATCACCGGAATCCGGGACGGGATGGCCATTTTAGCAGGAATCGACGCCGATACTGCTCTGACCAAGGCCCGGGAACGATTGGTGCGGCTCCTCGCTGGACTGGGGTCGGCCTTGCTCGCCGGGGTGCTGGCTGTCGGCTTGGGCACACACTACGCGGTGGTGCGGCCTCTGCGCCGTCTCACCGCGGCGATCCGCCGCTGGCGCACTGGCGATGAATTCAGAGTGAAACCAGACGGTGCGATGCCCGCTGAAATCGACGAGATGCGCCGGGCATTTCAGGATGCAGTAAGCGCCCTGGCCGATCGCGAAACCGCGCTGCGCTGCGCTATCGCGCAACAGGACTTGCTCATGCAGGAAATTCACCACCGGGTGAAGAACAACTTGCAGGTTGTCGCAAGTCTGCTCAACCTGCAAGGCAATCGCATCCGCGGGCCGGAAGCGCGTGCTGAATTTCAGGCCGCACGCGACCGTGTCCGCGCCTTGGCCACGCTCCACCGCCATCTCTATGCTCGAGGCGATCTGCACAGCATACAAATGCCAGGCTTCCTTCGAGAGCTTTGCGACCAGCTGTTTCAGGCGATGGGTGAGACTCCAGGGAACCGCATCCAACTGCACATCGAAGCGCAGGAGCTCCGGATATCGAGCGATCAGGCGGTGCCGCTTTCGTTAATTGTCACAGAGGCTTTGAGCAATGCTTTGAAATACGCATTTCCGGGCGGGCGCAGCGGAAGCATCTCGGTCCGCCTTACCGCCGATTCCGATGCAGCTCATTTTGTTATCGCCGATAACGGGGTTGGTATTCCCGCCGGGCCTGCCGAGGCCGAGACCGGTATCCGGGACGGGCTTGGCATTCAGCTGATTCGCGGTTTCATTCGCCAGTTGGGCGCAAGCTTGCGGATAGAGCAGGGTGATGGCACCCGCTACATTATCGACCTTCCGTTGCGGCGGGATCAGTTGGCGCCGGAGCTAGAGCAGATCATCGCTGACCGTCTTCGTTCAGCCGCCTGAGCGGAAGGCGCCCGGGCGAAGCGGCGTATCAGGCTAACAAGGATGAAAAGGAGGATACGAATGAGGATATTGGTTGCCCTCGCAGCGCTGTCTATCAGCGGAGGCGCTATCGCCTCAGCGCAAACAAGTGGCCCGCCGCCTGGAACCAGCATCACGGAAGCGCACGCAAGAAGCATTTTGACCGACGCCGGGTGCACCCAGATCGGCAATTTAAGCGCGGACAACAAGGGCGCCTGGCACACCACTTGCTGGAAAGGCGGCCAGCCGACTGCCATGATGGTCGATCCTTCAGGCAACGCAATGCCAGACCCGGGCACGAGCGGCCTGACCGAAGCACATGCCCGCAGCGCCTTGACGGACGCTGGCTGCACCCAAATCGGCAATCTCAGCGCCGATACCAGGGGCAACTGGCATACGACGTGCTGGAAGGGCGGGCAGCCGACGGCGATGATGGTGGACCAGTCGGGTAAAGTCTCCGCTGAACCCGAAGGCGGCTTGAGCGAGATCTCGGAAGCAAGCGCACGAAGCATCCTCACCGATTCCGGATGCACTCAGATCGGAAATCTAAGCCGCGATCAGCGCGGGATGTGGCGGGGAACTTGCTGGAAAGGGGGCGAGCCTAAGCAAGTGGCGATTGACCAGAGCGGTACGGTGAAGATTGGCGAATAACGCTGGGACCCCAGCCTGATCATATCGGGGTTCCCATCGCGAACGCGCGATGGACTCCCATAGGGAAAATGGTCGATTCTATCGCACGCCGATATTGTCGATGAGCCGCACCTGTCCGAGCCAGGCGGCGGCGAGCAGCCGGGACCCCGGCGCAGCCTGCGACAGCGGCTCGAGGGTGGCCGCGTCCACTAGCCCAAAATAATCGAGCGCAAACCCTGCCTCCTTAAGCATCGCCCTACCGCGGTCAAGCGCGACCGCGGCCTGTTCTCCATCCCTCAAGGCAGTCGCGACAGATTGTAACGCCTGATATAGGACCGGCGCGCAGCCGCGCTGCTCCGGCGTGAGATATCGATTGCGAGATGACATAGCGAGCCCATCGGCCTGCCGCACGGTCGACACCGTCTCGATTGCAACCGGTAGATGAAGGTCGGAGACCATCCGGCATATGACTTGCACTTGCTGCCAGTCCTTCTCGCCGAAGAAAGCGTAATCAGGCCGTACCTGACCAAAGAGCTTGGCGACCACGGTCGCAACCCCTCGGAAGTGACCCGGCCGGTGCTCCCCTTCCCACCTCAGCGCGGGACCCGCAACATCGATTGTCGTCGCCGTACCATGTGGATACATGGTCTCGACCTCGGGCGCCCATACAACGTCGCAGGCAACCCCTTCCAGCGCCGCGAAATCACGTGCTTCGTCGCGCGGATAGCGCCTGAAATCCTCGTTCTGGCCAAACTGCAGGGGATTGACGAAGACCGAGGCGACAGCGCCACGCCCGCCTGCCCGCGCCGCATCCAAGAGCGCCAGATGGCCGGGATGCAAAGCACCCATCGTGGGTACCAGCGAAAGCGCGCCTCGCCGGGCACGAACCCGCTCGCAAAACGCCCTAAGTTCTGGGAGTGTTCGGGCAATATCCATCCGAACCCTTTCAATCGGCTAGTGCGGGATTGCCTATTTTAAACCTGCTCTGTGCCGTGTGCACATCTGTGAATCGGCGGTAGCATGGGCTAATGCCATGTTATGGGAGAGAGGGACGACTACACTACGACCAAACACTGGCTGCGCATGGAAAGCCGCGCGGCCCAGAACGCATGCCGGCCGGTTTTTCTGGCCGGCTTGGCGAATACGGCCCTTGCCATAGGGCAAGCATTTTGCGCCGCGCAAGCGCTGAGCCGCGCCATTTTCCATATATACAACATCAGTTTCATTGGCGGATTCGCAGTCCTCGCCGCCATGCGGACCCTGCTCGGCATTATCGCGGAGCGCGCCTCTTTCAAGGCAGGTGTCGTTGCCCGCCGCAGGTTACGCAGCGATTCGCTTGCGCGCCTGCTTTCGGCTGGTCCATCCTTGTTGCGTGCGCGGCACTCCGGCGAGCTGGCGATGATCGTGGTCGACCGGGTGGAAGCTTTGGAAGGCTACTACGCGCGTTATATCCCGGCCGCTTTCTTGGCTGGGGCTGGGCCATTGCTCGTCTTCCTAGCCGCCGCCTTCACCGATCCGGCTGCGGCGCTCATGCTTGGCGCGGCCGGCCTACTGGTCCCGTTTGGCATGGCACTCGCCGGGATAGGCGCGGCGACGGCTTCGGGCCGGCAATTCATTGCCATGGCCCGCTTGCAGTCCCGGTTCTTGGACCGGGTGCGAGGGATTGCAACCATCGTTCTGAACGGCCGAGCCGAAGACGAAGCGCGCGCCCTTGCGGCGGCCGCAGACGAATTGCGCCGACGCGCCATGCGTGTGTTGCGCGTGGCTTTCCTGTCCTCCGCCGCGCTCGATTGCGCCCTGGCCGGTGCCATCGTCGTGATCGCCATTCGCTATGCGGCCGTGCTCGCCCCGACAGAACTCGGCCAAGCAGGCTTGGCACGCGCCTTCTTCGTGCTGCTCCTGGTCCCCGAGTTCTTCGCACCACTCCGGGCCTTTTCCGCCGCCTATCAAGATCGCCTGCACGCAACCGGTGCGGCCGCGGAGTTGGCCAGCCTGCCTCCCCTTCCGGTTCCCCCTCCGACCCTACCCGTGCGCACCGTCACCGCCAATGGAGTTTCTGTTGCCTTCGAAAACGTGCGGCTCATCTGGGATCCCTCGCGCGGGCCGGCGCTCGATGGATTATCGTTCCGGGTCCCTGCGGGAGAGACGCTAATCCTGGTAGGCCCATCCGGGGCTGGAAAATCTACAGTGTTTGAAATTCTCCTTGGTTTCGTGCGCCCCGATTCGGGAAGAGTAACGATCAATGGCGCGGATATCGCTGATCTGGTGCCGCAGGCGCTTTCGCGCCTGACGGCCTGGATCGGCCAGCGCCCAATGCTTTTCGCTGGGTCGATCCGTGAGAACATCCGCTTTGCCCGGCCCGAAGCCAGTGACGCAGAGGTGGAGGAAGCAGCGCAGAACGCCAAGGTATCCGCTTTCGCTTCAGACTTGCCGAACGGGCTCGACACGGTGATCGGAGAGGGGGGCTACGGTCTCTCAGGCGGGCAAGCACAGCGCGTGGCGATCGCGCGGGCATTTTTGAAGAATGCGCCCCTTCTACTCCTCGACGAGCCGACGGCGCATCTAGACCCGGTCACCGAGTCCGACGTGCTGCAGAGCTTGCAGCGGCTCGCGCTCGGCCGCACGGCAATTCTGGCAAGCCACTCGGCGGCGGCGCATGCATTTCCGGGGCGGCGGCTGGACATCCGGAATGGCCAGGCTGTGCCGGCCCGGGGAGTGGCATGAGACCGCTGCTTCGGATTCTAGCCTTGTGGCGCGGCCGTGCCCTATGGCTGCTCTTCGGCTTACTCGTTTCACTCGCGGCTGTCGGCGCTGGGGTGAGCTTGATGGTGCTGGCGGGGCTCTCCCTTGCCGGCTGGCTCGGCGGGCTGATCGCCCTCCGCGTGCTGGGACCGGGGCGGGTCGTGCTCCGTTACTTCGAGCGGCTGACGACCCACGCCGCGACCTTTCGCGCACTGACCGATCTCCGTGTCTGGTTCTTCCGCGGTCTCGCCCGGAGTGCTGCCGGCGGCTTGGGATTTAGCCGGGCAGGCGACGTGCTCACCCGGCTGGTGGCCGATGTGGACACGCTCGATGGACTTTACTTGCGCATCATCGTGCCGCTCGCGGGGGCTCTTCTGCTGCTGCCGGCGTTGGTGGTGCTCATCGCGAGCCGGTTCGTGGCGTTGGGACTTGGCCTGGGTGCCTTGTTTGCCGGCGGCGCGTTCCTTCTACCCTGGCTCGCCGGCGCGGGCGCGGCCGCTCAGGGAGAAGCCGTTACCGCAGCATCGAGCCGGGTGCGAATTGCGGCGCTGGACGCGCTCACTGGGCTGCGCGAGGTGCGAAGCTTTGGTGCCGAGGGCCGTATGCTGGCGCGAGTCCAGGCATGTGAGGCGGGGCTGTTCGCCGCTCAGCGGGGCATGGCCGCTCGCACTGCCCTAGCGGGTGCGGGCAGCTTTCTCTGTGCGCAGCTCGCCATTATCGCGGTCCTGTTCGCGGCAGGTGCTGATCCCCTATTCGGGATCGCCGGACTGCTCCTTACGGTGGCGTGTTTCGAAGCCGCAGCCACCCTCCCCCGGGCCGGGGCGCTAACTGCGCACACATCCGCGGCCGCGCGAAGGGTGATCGAGGCGGCCGAACAGCCGGCCCCCGTGCCTGATCCGCCCCGTCCAGTTCCGCTTTCCGCTGGGTTTACCCTTCGCTTCGAAGCCGTCCATTTCCGCTGGGGTCGAGACCGGCCGCAGCTTTTCGATGCGCTAACTTTGTACATTCCCGAAGCCAGCCGGGTCGCGCTACTCGGTCGTTCGGGTTCGGGCAAATCCACCCTCGCGGCCTTGGCCTTGAAGCTCGCGTCGCCGGATTCGGGACGTGTGACCCTAGGCGGGACGGATCTCAGCGAGCTTCCTGCTTCCGGCGTGCGCGCGCGAATCGGGTGGCTCGCGCAAGCGACGCATCTATTTGATGATACCATCCGCAACAATCTTCTGCTCGCCAGGCCCGATGCGGACGAAGCGGCGCTCTGGGCGGCGCTGGATGCGGCCCGCATCGGCGAAATGGTTCGGGCGTTGCCCGAGGGACTCGAGAGCTGGGTTGGCGAGAGTGGGACGCGCTTCTCGGGCGGGCAAGGGCGGCGGCTCGCCTTGGCGCGTGCGCTACTCTCCCCGGCATCGATTCTCATCTTGGATGAGCCTTGCGCCGGGCTCGACGCGGAGACCGAGCGGGCTTTCTTGCTCACCTTGAATGAGGTTGCGGCCGGCCGGACGATCATTCTCATTTCACATCGCCTGACCGGGGTGGAGCGGCTAGATCGGATTTGGCGGCTTTCGGGCGGACGCGCGGTTGCGGCTGCGGGGTAGATAAATCGCCGCGTCTCCAGTCAGGCGTTGGCACAGTACCGAAGCGTGTTTTGGGGTCGAGGGAGCTCGGTCCCATGGTCGCTGATCAAAGCCACGGTCACTCGCTTTCCAAGGCACCAGCGGGCTAGAGCGGTTTCCGCTCAAGTGGAACCGCTCTAGCAGGCTGCGGAAAAGCGTTGAAGTCGGTCGTTCGTAAAGCAACGAAAGAAGGCCAGGGGCTTTGCCCCTGGACCCCAGCAAAGGCAGAGCCTTGCAATTCAATCACTTAGTGGATAGGGTCTGGAGCCTTTCGGCTCCGTCATGCGAACAGCATGCTCCCCACATGAAGGCGGTCTGCGTGGATGTCATGACCGCCGCCGATGCTATGGACCTTGCGTGAGGAGTGGCCCAGGCTCCTGGCGAAATTCGCCAACCCCGGGTTCCTGGTCCCGCTTTTAAGCTCAGGCCGGATTGGAAGCTTTACCCTAAATCGCGCAGTTGCGAGCTTGCACAGCCCGGCCGAATCGGCGGAAAGCGCGGGAATGAAAGCGGATCTCATCGCCGTGCCGGCGCACCCTGCGGGTGAGCAACCTTCAGTAGAAGAATGGTCAGCGGTAGCTGACACGTTCGGCGGCCGGGTGCATGTCGAATGGGATGCCGACGAACTAGTTACGCCGCTTGGCCAATTGCCGTTCTTCA
>JAFAHH010000201.1 GCA_019237355.1 Acetobacteraceae bacterium
ACAGCCCCTGCCGCCAGCAAATAGGCCCGCTCCAGCGGATTGGCCTGCTCCGGCATCGCGGAAAGTCGGCCGATGATACGGCCCGCCCAGTCCTTTGACGCACGGCCTATGACCAGGCGGCGCAGGTCGCGCAGAGTCAGCGCCAATAGTCGGCGGGTGCGAAAAGCCGGGGACAGCGGCGGCATCAAGCGAAAACAGAACGCGGAAAAACCGGTTCCAACGACGATCGCCAACGCTGTATTGTAGAACTGTATCGTGTCGTAGCTCTCCGGATTGGTCGGCCCCAGCAAGGGGACAAAATTCGCGGTCATAGCGATAAACATTCCGGTCGGCCACTGTGCCATGAGGGCCCCGGCGGGGACGAGATACAGGCCCGTGATCAGGCTGAACGCGAGGAAAGTCTGGGTGTGCAATCCTGGGAGCACCCCAAATCCGATGATCGCCGCGAAAATGGTAGCTAGGAAAGTGCCTGCCCCAAAACCCACGGCGGCGGCGTAGGCCTGATCGGCTCTGGGGGCCAGCAGAATAGCCGTGATCGAGGCGAAAGTGATCGCGGTGGCACCGCTCGGCCATCCGGTGACGATCCAGAATAGCATCATTGCACCAATCGTGACGAAGCTGCGCCCGGCGTTGACCAAGGCCGGCAGCCAATCGGGTATCCGCAGATGAGTGATGCCCCGGCGCGGGACCGACCGGGCCGGGTCGGCAACAAGCAGAGCCAGACCATTGAGTGCATGCGAGATGCCGGCGAGTGTCCCCGCCGCGGCATCAGCGAGCAGCCGCAGCGAGGGCGTTCTCACCGGAACAGCAGCAATTCCGCGGCAGGCCTGCTCACACATCAGGAGCAGATGGGTCGGATCGGCGCACCAGCGAGCAGGCTCGGGGCTTTTCAGCCGCGATTGGAGCTCAAGCGGAAGATTATGCAGGATGATCGCCCCTGCTTCCCTGGCTTGATCGACAGGCAGCCGGCCAAGATGGTTAGCCACGGCGCGCCAGGCTGCCAGGGCGACGAACAAGCCATCCACCGCCGTCTGCAAAACCGGCGAGTGGTACCGGATCTGCGATGATTCCCCGAGGGTCTGGTCGATTAGCGGGTCGAGCGCAATGACTTTCCGGAGGAAATCCCGTCGAACCGCCCGCGTATCCGGGACTTCAGCTCCAACCAGCGTGAAGGACCGAGCAAAACCGGCCGAGATACCGGCCGTCAGCTCTGCGAACAGCGTGGCCAGCCCTCGCCGCGCTCCGCCGAGATCCGTCCCGGCGAGCACGATGCCGGCAGAGACAATGCCGGTGCAGATCTCGGTCACTCGGGCTAACGCGAGAGTGAAGGCTTGACCATCGAGGCCACCCGTCGCGCCAAGCTGGTCGCTGGCAATGATTGCGGCCGTGTAGCCGGCCAAGGCCGCCGCATAGGCTGCAAAGTTCCGCAGAATTGTGGCAAAGAGCGTGCACAAGGCGCCCCACAGAGCCAGACTGATCAGGAACAGCGCGCGGTCCTGCGGAAAACAGGCCGTCAGCACGACAATCGCCACGGCACCGAGGGCGGTGCCGATGATGCGGAACCAGCCCTTGCGTAGCGAAGCGCCGAGTTGGGGCTGACACATAATTGCCGCACTGGTGCCCGCCCAGGATGGGTTGTCGAGCTGGAGCCAGAAAGCGACGTAGAGCGCGAGGCAGACCGAAGCCCAGACCCGCAGTCCGAAAAGCAGCGGCGGCCCCAAGGCTCGGAACGTGTCCTTGAGCCGCGTTGCCCCGAACATCGCTTTCGGCACCAGCGGTCTCTCACCGCCCCGGAGCGCGGGTCCAATCATTCCCCTTCTCCGCGCCGTTGGCGCGCGTAAGCAGTTCGATATTAGCCATTGGGAGCGTATCGAAGAGATGGTGCGAGGAATCGCGCCGAGATGACAGAGATAAGCTGCGGCCCCCTCAGCCGGCCGTCATCTTGCTCAGCGCTTCGGTCAGGTTCGTGGCGGCAGCCTGCACCGCAAATCCGAGCGCAAACGCCATTACATAATCGAGCCCGCGCCGGCCGAAATCCGGACGTTTCTCCTGGAATTGCCAGACATAGACCAGAAGGGCGACTGCCACTGCCAGCGCGAACCGTGCGTTGATGAACGTATCCGCGAGCGCGCGGGCCGGCCGCCACGGAGCGTCTTCAACCTTGATCGACAGAGAGCCCGTCCCGAGCACCTGATCACTCGCCTCCAGGGTCTGAGGCTGGAACCCCGTTGCCGCCGCGATCTTGACGGTCGTTGGCAGAGGCGCGTCATAGCGATGAACGAACCCGATCTTGCGTACCTCTTCGGCGGAGCGCTGCTCAGGCACGGTGCGGTCTCCATAGTTGATGGCGACCAGCACGCCGGGGCCCCAGGCCGGGTCGAGATTGCTGACATCGAAGCGAACTGCCTGTCCGGTCCGCAGGACCGACGGCTCCGTGGCAAGGGTTAGCGAGCGGGGACTAGAGAGCAATTGCCGCGCAAGAGCGATCGCTTGAGGAACACCAGATCGCTCGGCGGCGTCCAGTCGGCTTACGCCCGGCAGAGGCGTGGCATTGAGCGCTGCCGTGAACACATCGCGCGCGATGCTGTTTGCCTCGGCACGCAAGTCGAATAGGGGCGAACCCGCCTTCTGCTCGACAGCAAAAGTGCCCGCCTTGCGTTGCACATTGACGTCAAGACAGGTCTCATCCGGCACTGAGTTAGCGTGCAGGCGAATGCGGTCGATAGCGGCCTCCCAGTTCCGGCGACCTGGGCTCTCCGTAATCAACCGCATATTCGCCTCCGTTTCGGTGAGCGTGCGGCGAAGATCAGCGCCGAAGTTGCGGCAGAAGGCAGCCTCGCTGCCGTGTGCGGCATCCTGGATGCGGCGCAGGCCGTAATCGGTCCAGGCCTGGAGAAATTCCTTGTAGGGGGCGGAGATCGCCTTGAGGTCACTCTTCGCTCGCAGTGCCTCGATCTCATCGAGCCGCCGGTCAAAATCCTGCCGTGTTGCTACATCTGGAACGCCATCGATCAGCCCGCGCCAAGCAGCAAATACCCGCCCGGCCCAGGCCGCACGCTGCTCCGGCGCATCATGCGGTGTTGGTGGGTCGGTCGCCATGACGGCGCTGACTGAGGCATCACTCGTTTCGGCACTGGCTCGCGCCACGGCCTCTTGCACCTGGGCCACAAGAACCTTGCTCTGCACTCGCAGAAAATCGGTCCCGCCAGCGAGGACCCGGGTATAGGAGCCAGCTAACGAGGGCAGGGCCATGTCGGGTCCGATCTCCGCAGCAGCGGCATCCAGGACAGCCGTAATAGCGCGCCGATCGTCAGCGGGGATCGCAGGATCAGCGAGCCGCTC
>JAFAHH010000316.1 GCA_019237355.1 Acetobacteraceae bacterium
GAACCGGACCACGTCGAAACCGGCGTTGTTGAAAGCGCGAACATAGGGCGGGGGCTGCGCTCCCCTCAGGGCGTGGCCTTGCGAGGACTTGCCGTGGGACCAGACAAACAGCCCGGCCGCTAGGCCCGGCCCGCGCCAGAAAAACCGCTCGTCCGGTACAAAGGCATAGTTCCACGTTTCGATAAGCGGGCCGGGAACCGGATGCGGTTCCGGCGCCCGGTTCTGCCAGACTACGTCAAGGTTTTCGGCATAAATCCGGCAGTCCAGCGCGCCCTTTTCGCCGCAGCTCGCGAGCGCCGCCTGCCGGGCTTGGCCGAGCGTGCCGGTGCCCCCAGACCAGCCAATCGCACCCCCGGGTGCGATGGCGACGGCCCGCGGTAGATTCGCCAGCAGAAAAGTCGCGTACACCGCGCGCCCCTGCTCATTCAGATAGGGAACTCGGCCAATGTCCAGGATCGGCTGGGCGTGGGCTACTGCGGCAGAAAATAGGAACACAGAGACGGCTAGCCGGAAGGACAGCATGGTAACGGGTGCCCGCTTGCACAAAGCCCTTAGGGCGGATTACTCCGCGGACATAAACCAGGAGCGCGGACTGTGCCATGCCGGCCAAAGGCATAAAGAAAGTGGTCTTGGCCTATTCGGGGGGCCTCGATACCAGCGTGATCTTGCGGTGGCTGCAAAGTGAATACCGGTGCGAGGTGGTTACCTTCACCGCGGATTTGGGGCAAGGAGAGGAGCTGGAACCGGCTCGGCGCAAAGCCGAAATGCTCGGCGTCAAGGAAATTTATATCGAGGATTTGCGGGAACCCTTCGTCCGTGACTTTGTGTTCCCGATGTTCCGCGCGAACGCGGTTTACGAGGGGATCTATCTACTGGGTACATCAATTGCCCGGCCGCTGATCGCACAGCGCCAAATCGAGATCGCCGAGCAAACGGCGGCGGATGCAGTCGCCCATGGCGCGACAGGTAAGGGCAATGACCAAGTCCGCTTCGAGCTCGCCTACTACGCATTGAAGCCGGACATAAAGGTGGTCGCGCCTTGGCGGGAATGGGACCTTACGAGCCGGGCCAAGCTGCTTGCCTTCGCCGAGCAGCATCAAATACCGATCGCCAAAGACAAGCGCGGCGAGGCGCCATTCAGCGTGGACGCCAACCTGTTGCACTCTTCATCGGAAGGCAAGCTGCTCGAAGACCCGGCCACGGAGCCCGAAGAAATTGTCTATCAGCGCACGATCCGGCCCGAAGATGCGCCAGACCGGCCGGCGCTGATCAGCATCGATTTCGAGCACGGTGATCCGGTCGCGATTGATGGCCAGCGGCTCTCGCCGGCATCGCTGTTGGCCAAGCTCAATGAGTATGGGAGAGCGAACGGGATTGGCCGGGTCGACCTGGTCGAAAACCGCTTTGTGGGCATGAAATCCCGCGGAGTGTATGAAACACCCGGCGGCACAGTCCTGCTGGCCGCGCATCGGGGGATGGAAAGCATCACCCTTGACCGCGAAGCGGCCCATTTGAAGGACCAGCTCATGCCGCGCTACGCCGAGCTGATCTATAATGGATTTTGGTTCGCCCCTGAACGTCGGATGTTGCAAGCCCTTATCGACGAAAGTCAGAAAAGCGTAACCGGCCGGGTGCGGGTGAAACTATATAAGGGTAATGCGACCGTGATCGGGCGCGAGAGTCCGAATAGCCTGTACTCGACCCGGGTGGTGACGTTCGAAGAGGATGAAGGCGCCTATGATCAGTCTGACGCGGAAGGCTTCATCAAGCTCAACGCATTGCGGCTGCGCTTAGGTGCAGTTGCCGGCCGCCGAGGCGGAACCCTATAGGCTGGGATGGAGCCGCTTCAGCGCGTAAGTCCGATTATTTGGTCGGGCCAGGGCCGAGGCCCCTCTTGCGGCCGGGTCATCCCAGAAGAGGTGCCCATCGCCATCACGTATGATCACAATACATACGCAGTCATGATGGCGACTCCCGCGGATTTGGCGGATTTTGCGATAGGCTTCAGCCTTACCGAGGAAGTTATTGGGCATCCAAGTGATATTGAGGAGCTTGAGGTGCTCTCGCATTCTGAGGGCGTTGAGTTGCGGATGAGGCTGGCTCCTGGCCGGGGCGAAGTGTTGATCGGTCGGCGGCGCCGGCTCGCCGGGCCGACCGGATGTGGCCTGTGCGGCATCGACAGCTTGAGGGAGGCGATTCGGCCAGCCCGGCAGGTCGGGGCGGGGCGCTGTTTCACGTCCGGCGAAATATATCGCGCGCTCGCCGCCTTGCCCCCCGCACAGCTCCTCAACCGACAAACAAAGGCCGTGCACGCGGCGGCTTTTTGGGAGCCCGAAGCCGGGCTTATTGCAGGGCGGGAAGACGTTGGCCGGCATAATGCGCTCGACAAGTTGGTTGGCGCACTGGCCTGCATGGAACGACCAAGCGCCCAGGGGCTGCTGCTTCTGAGCTGCCGGCTTTCCATCGAGATGGTGCAGAAAGCCGCGGTGATGGGGGCGCCGGTTATCGTTGCCGTATCGGCCCCTACCGCACTCGCCTTGCGGGTCGCGGAAGCGGCTGAAATTACGGTGATCGCTGTCGCTCGCGAGGATGGGTTCGAGGTCTTCACGTACCCGCACAGGGTCATTGCTTAATCCCGCCCTTCCTCAGCCCGCCGCTTCCGCGCCGCGGCCGCGTACTGCCCTCGAGGCCGATGTTCCTGAATGTTGGGGCGCACGACCGTATCGTGATAGGAGGCCCAATCCTCGGCCCGCAGCCCTGACAGGTCAGGGACCAGCTCGTACTTATTCAGACTGGCGTCGGCGTACGCGAAGCGGGGAAGCGGTTGCACTTGCACCAAGGGGTAATCGGGCTGGAATGAGATCGTCACATCGGTCTTGGTTAGCCGCATGTTGGTAATCAGAGGACCGAACCAATTATCGGTGTCGATTAGCCCTTCATATAACTCGTAACATGCGGTCCGGGGTAGATTAGCGGGCGCGCGTACCAAACTACTCCACCCCGGGGCCGTTCGCACAACCAGCCCCGTCCACACCTGAAGCAGTCCCGGCTCTTGCAGAGCCATGATGAAGGGGGGAGAATATTCCTTTACCTCAGGAGGAGCGGCGGCGTCGAATTGCTCCCTGAACCCTGGGAACTGGGCTGCCTTGAGGGGGTACCATGCATCTGCGCCGTCCCACGTCCATATAATATCGTTTCCATCCCATCGCACACCGAAAGCAATCGGCGGGAATACGTAGTAGCCGAAACCGGAAGCCGTCGTAGCGGGCACGCAATAGCGAAACGCGCGCGTCGGCAGCGAGCCGGCGGCGGAGCGATCGGCACGCTGCGGCGAGCGTGCCGAGGCAATGAAACGGTAGAAGGTAATTAACGGGGACTTGCTCTCTGAATGAGCGCGGTCTCCAAGCACGGAGAACCGCTCTTGCCCTTCTACGCGACCCGGTTCCCCCGCAGCTGGAGTGCTGGCCGGATCTACTCGCGCGGGATCGGACGCCGGTTCGATGCTCATGACCTTGCCTCTGCATATCGGACCCGCCAGTTCGGCGTCCCAGTCCAATGCTCAGCCCGACCGCTTTGGCGCGGGTGGCAGCGTTGGAGCATAGCCTCCTAGGCGAACTTTACCAGTATCGGCAATCGCCGGTGGCAGGGTCGGAGCATAGCCGCCGAGACGAACTTTTCCTGCATCCGCGATGTTGGATGGGACGATGCGTGCGGCTCCAATCTCAGTCTTGGCGTTTCTTGCAGCCCGCCCTTGCGTGTCAGTGAAACGAAACATCTGTCAGCCCTCCTGGATGAATTGATCAATAATTCGTGGGTTCTTCAGCAATCTTTGCTTCGAACCCGGCGGGGCAGATAATCCATTATTCGCGAATCTTTACCGTTTTTTTCACGTTAACTTGGCGTTAAATCGTTATTTATTCAGGCCTATTTCAGAGCCGCTCGATGGCTCTGATCTTGTGTGGGCAAGTGCCGCTCTCCTCGGAGCGGTCGGGGTCATGGTGGGGTCGAGCAGCTGGGGATAGTCAGTATTGTCGGCTGAACCTGCCGGTTTAGGCTGACCGATGGCACCCAGGAGGTAGTTCGGGCCGCGGAGCCGAAACGCTCAATCGGCTGACCGTGGCCTACAATCTCTCATCCAGTTCAAAATAGGCGTGTTGGGCCGAATTTTCCTTCCTGATTAGCGGCTTCGGCCTTTCGCGCTGGAAGTGGTGAGCGTGCTGGCGCTCGGATATCAGGTATGTGGGCCTGCAGGATGACCGCGGTGAGCCGGATGCGCGCCTAGTTAGCAGCGCAGGATGGCGTCGGCTGAAGCCATCCTGCGCTAGATCTTTTCAGGCGGAAGCAGGTGCGTTGAGCTGGACAATCGTACCAGGAACTCTGGCCCGATCTCGCCGATACTGGCCACTCCGAGCAGGGCCATGTCGCGTTGGATTTCCTCAGCCAACAAGCCGATCGCGTGCTCGACACCTTGTTGCCCAGCAACTACCGCAGCAAACAGAAACGGCCGGCCGAGAAACACGAACTGTGCCCCGAGCGCGAGCGCTTTCAGCACGTCGGTGCCACGCCGGATGCCGCCATCGAGCATAATAGTCATGCCATCGGCCTCCGCCGCCACTTCAGGGAGCGCCCGCAGCGGAGCGATTGTATGATCGAGCTGCCGGCCGCCATGGTTTGAGACGATAACGCCACCCAATATCTCGGGCCATGCGGGCATCTTCCTTACGCAAAAGGCCCTTCACTAGCAGCTTGCCTTTCCACCTTCGCCGGATCAGCGCCACATGTTCCCAAGCCAGCCGGTCCCGAGAGGCAATGTTGCGCATGATCTTGTTCGAAATCACGGGTGGGCCGCGTGTCGCTTCCATGTGCTC
>JAFAHH010000614.1 GCA_019237355.1 Acetobacteraceae bacterium
TGCGCGCGTGCACGCTGATCAGGTCCGACACGATGCCGAAGGCCGGCAGGGCGACGATGTACACCTCCGGGTGTCCGAAGAACCAGAACAGGTGCTGCCAGAGGATCGGGCTGCCGCCGCTGTAGGTGAGGTGCTGACCCAGCTCGACGACTGACGGCATGAAGAAGCTCGTTCCGAGCACGCGATCCAGCAGCATCATGACGCACGCCACGAACAGCGCAGGAAAGGCCAGCAGCGCCATCACTGTCGCCGTAAAGATCCCCCACACGGTCAGCGGCATGCGCATCAACGTCATTCCCCGCGTGCGTCCCTGCAGCACGGTGACGACGTAGTTCAGTCCACCCATCGTGAAACCGATGATGAACAGGATGAGCGAGGCGAGCATGAGGATGATACCCCAGTCCCGCCCCGGCGTGCCGGAGAGGATCGCCTGCGGCGGATAGAGGGTCCAGCCGGCGCCAGTCGGTCCGCCTGGCGCGAAGAAGCTAGCTACCAAAACCAGCACGGCAAGCAGGTAAACCCAATAGCTCAGCATGTTCACGTAAGGGAACGCCATGTCCCTGGCACCAACCATCAGCGGAATGAGGTAGTTGCCGAAGCCCCCCAGGAACAGCGCCGTGAGCAGGTAGATTACCATCACCATGCCGTGCATGGTGATGAACTGGTAGTATCGGTTACTATCAATCAGAGCGAGGCTGCCCGGAAACGCCAGTTGCAACCGCATTAGCCACGATAACACCAGGGCAACCATTCCGATGGACATGGCGGTCGCGGAATACTGGATAGCAATGACTTTGGCATCTTGGCAGAAGACGTATTTCGTTATCCAGCTCTTCGGATGGTAAAGTTCTAGCTCCCCGACTTCCGCGGGCGGGACGGGGCCGACAAGTTCAGCCGCGACGTCAGACATCAGGACTATTCCTCGCCTTTTTCCGGACCGATCCTTGCGTCTGCTAGATGATCCTTCATTACTTTTTGCGCCGAAAGCTGGGCGAAGGTCTGTTGCTTCTGCAACCAACCTCGATAGTCCGCCTCGGATTCCACGACCACATTGCCGCGCATCTGCGGATGCCCGATCCCGCAGAATCCGGCGCAGAGAATCTCGAATGTTCCGGTCTTTTCCGGGGTGAACCAGAACCGGGTCTCCAGGCCCGGCATCAGGTCCATCTTCGCCCGGAACTCGGGCACATAGAAATCGTGAATCACGTCGACCGACCGCATCAGGATTTTCACCGTCTTGCCGACGGGCAAGTGTAGATCGTCTCCGGTGATGACGATGTTGTCCCGGTTTCTTGGATCATTCGGATTTAAGCCAAGCGGGTTTTCAGCGGCGACATAACTTGCATCTGACGTTCCGAGCAGGCCGCTTTTTCCAGGCAGGCGGAAACTCCAAAGCCATTGCTGCCCGACAACTTCCACCTCGGTGGCGTCTTGCGGGACGGTGACGAACCGGCTCCAGACGAACAACCCGGGAGCCAGCATGGCAGCGACGCCCACCCCGGTTACGATCGCGAGCCACCATTCAAGGCGCTTGTTCTCCGGCTCATAGGCGGCCTTCTGTCCGGCCCTGTGTCGATAGCGGAATACGCAGTAGGCCATGAACAGCACCACCGCGGTGAACACGACCCCAGTGATCCAGAACGTAATTGCGATCGTCGCGTCGATGTAGTTCCAGTTGGAGGCGATCGGTGTAAGCCACCACGGATTGAACAGGTGAAACGCCACCGAACCGATCGCCACGAGGGCCAGTATCAGCGCTATGACCATCCCTCGATTACCCTTCCCGTTCTGAACGTGCAGGCGCCGAAAACGCAGAGCCGGGCGACGGTGTGCTCGCGACGGGCGGCTCCTGCCAGACCACCGCTTTCCGGTACAGGTGCCAGGTGGAGTGGCCCAGCAGCGGCAGGGCAATGGCAAGGCCCACGAAGAGGGGGAGTGACCCGATGACGAGGCTGCCTGCGACGATCAGCGCCCATAGCGCCATCGGACCGGGATTCGCCAACACGGTGCGCACCGAGACGGCAACGGCGGTCTCAAGCCCTGCCTCGCGGTCGAGCAGAAGCGGGAATCCGACGGCGCTGAGGCAAAATACCAGCGCCGCGAACATGAAGCCGAGACCGACACCTGCAACAATCATTGTCCACCCTGCAGCCATGGTGAGCACGTCATGCATGAAGCTGATCGCGGAAGCGGGAGGCAGCGGTCCGAGCGTCACTCTGTAGATCGCGTAGGCAACAAGCAGCCAGATCAGGAAGATGGCCGTAAGCAGTAATCCGAGCCAAACGATGGCGCCCAGCGACGGCGCGCTAAGGACTCGGAATACGTCCGTCCAGCCAACAGCCACCCCGAGCTCGCGCCTGCGGCTCATTTCATAGAGCCCGAGTGCCGCGAAGGGAGCGACCAGCGCAAACCCGGACGCAAGCGGAAATATCAGGGGCAACAGGTCGCGTCCGGACGCCGCGTACGCGAGGACGATTCCGATCACGGGATAAAGAACGCAGAGGAAGATTATGTCGGTGCGGTTCGCGCCGAAATCGGCCCACCCTTTTCTCAGCACGTCCGAGAGGTCGGCGGCCGTGATCCGGCGCACGGTGACAATTGGAGGCTGCACGTCCGCTTCGGAACGCCATACCCGACTGAACGAGTCCAGCGCGATGCCGGCTGACCGGAACTGATCCACGCCCCACTCAGCAGAGCTTCTTATGGTCATGCGCATCCCTCCCGAACCGGCCGGTTCGAGGTGCCGTGACCACCGTGGCGGGACGCTCATTTCGGGCTGCCCTTGACGGCAGAGCCACGATCCAGCCGGCGCCTGGATGCAGCTTCACCCCAGGCCCGATCACTCTAAGCCTGCTCGTTACGGCTCGTCCACTCACTCACAAGGAGCTTGAGCTCCGCGAGGCCCTCGGCCGAGGCACGGGGAGATCGTCCACATTCCCGCCCGGGCTGAGGGCAAACGATGGGGGAGCCGTGCCGGGCTTGCACCCGGCACGGCGAGGTCCGGAGCTACTCGATGACCCGACGATACAGGTGCCACGTTGCGTGGCCGAGCACCGGCATCACGACCGCCAACCCCACCAGCAGCGGCAGGGAGCCGAGGAGCAGAAGCCCCGCCACGATGACGCCCCAGGCGAACATCGGCACCGGATTGGCCAGCACCGCCAAGACCGAGGTCTGCATAGCGGTTGAGACCTGTGCGCCTGCCGTCTCGCCCAGATCGGCGTGGTCCAGCAGCAGCGGGAACGAGATCACGCCGATGAACAGCACCACGACCGCGAAAACAAAACCGATGAGGGTACCGACGACGAGCATCGTCCAACCGGCACCCGTAGTGAACACCTCGCGCAGGAAGAGGCCGACCGAGATCGGCACGGAAACGCCCGTGGGCGTGGTGGCGACGGCCGCAATCATCGGGCCGACAGTCAACCGATAAAGGCCATGCGCGGTGCCCAGCCAGAGCAGATAAACTGCGCACAGCAGCGCGCCGAAAAAGATGATGGCAGGCAACCGCGGCGAGCCCAGCACGGCCAAGGCATCGAGCCAGCGGACCGGCATTCCGTGCTCCCGACGTCTACTGATCTCCTCCAGTCCTACCGCGGCGAATGGCCCAAGCAACGTGAAGCCGGCCACCAGCGGATAGATCAGGTAGTAGGCGCGCCCGGTATCGCCCATCGAAACCCGCGCAAGCAGGAGTCCCACGACCGGATAGATCAGGCTGAGCAT
>JAFAHH010000011.1 GCA_019237355.1 Acetobacteraceae bacterium
GAACACCCCGGTTGCGAGTACCTGGCTGCCCCAGAACCTCATTCGCGCGAGGCTGAATGCGGCCAATATCGAAATCGCCATGGTGACTATAACGACGCAGACCGTAATCTTGACGGAATTGTACAAAAACATCTGGAAATTGGGCGCGCAAATCAGGTCGATGTAATTTTGTAGGGTTGGATGGCGCACCAGCCACGGATTGCTGGCTTGGGCCGATATCTCGGCCGATGTTTTCAGGCTCGTGATGAGCATGTGAAACGGTGGGGTCAGGAATAGGATAACGAAGGCGACCAGGGCTGCGTAGCTGCCCCACAGCGCCCAGGCGCGCTCGGCCCTCAGGCTGCGGGTCCGGCGGCGCCTGACGGCTTGTGCGGGCCCGGTTGCTGTGATGCTCAATTCACATGACCTCGCGTGCTGTGCGCCGCGTCACGCCGCGCAAGACAAAATACGCCGACACAGCGAGTATCGGGAACATGAACAGGCTCACGGCCGCACCGAGCGGGATGTCGCCCGATTGGATGCCCACCTGAAATGCATAAGTCGCAAACACGTGGGTGTGGTCTTGCGGGCCTCCGTTCGTAAGAATCCGGACAATATCGAAATTCGCGAACGTTACAATAAGGCTGAATAGCACGGTGATACTGATGATGTTGCGCATCATCGGCAAGGTCACGTAGAAGAGCTTTTGCGCCGCGCTCGCGCCATCGATGGCAGCGGCCTCATAAAGCTGGTCCGGCACCGATTTGAGCGCCGCCAGATACATGATCATGAAAAACGGCGTGCCGTACCACACATTGACCAGGATCACGGCGAACCGGGCCCACCAGGTAGCTCCCAGCCATGGGATACTGGGTCCACCTACGGCTTCAAGCAGCCAGTTGAAGGCGGAGTAAGAGGGGTCGAACAGCCACCACCAGCCGAGCGTGGACATCGCCAGCGGAATGACCCACGGGACCAGCAGCAACCCCCGCAGAAGGCGCTGGTTGCGGGCGGGAATATTGTGCATGAAATGCGCCAGCGTAAACCCGAGCGCGGCCTTGAGCAGCACCGCCGAGACCGCGAACAGGACGCTCTGGAAAATCACCATCCGGAACGTGTCGCGCTTGAGCAAGAACCAATAATTGTTCAGCCCGACGAATGACGTCATGCGGCGGTTCAGCATGCTCAGGTAGATGGCGTAGACTGCCGGGTAGAGAACCAGCCCGACGATGACCGCCAGCAGCGGAACGCACATCAAAAACGCTATGCTGGAGCGCTGGCGCATGAGCCGGTGGAGGCGGCCGCGCCCGGCTGGCCGGGTGGGCACGCCGCGGACCGAAGCCGCTGCGATCGTGCCTTCAGCCATGTCGCTCTCCCTAGCCGGTCAGCGCGTAAACCCCTCGAGCTCGCCTTGCGCCCAATCAATCGCCTGCTGGATGGTTTGGCCGCTCTGCGTCACTTTGGCGATCATCTTGGTCATTGTCGCTTGGTTATAAATCTGTACCGCAACCTCGGGAGGCGCGGGATAGGCTGCGATCGACGCTGTCGCATGATGTTGGGGCCGGAGAGGGTAATTAAAGAGCGTGCCTTTCGGCGGCGCTTCCTCTTCCCACACCTTGAAATCGGTCATGCTCTCGAATGGAGGGATGTCGTAGCCGTGTGAGGCGGTGCAAAGCTCTTCCGCTTGCGGCCGCTCACTGAGCCACTCGATCAGCTCCTTGGCGGCGCTCTTGTTCTTCGCGAAGGTCCAAACGCCCCAGAAAAAAGGCAGATAGGGCAGGAACCGGCCCTTTGGCCCGGCGGGCGCCGGGTGCGTCCAGCACTGGCGGCCTACCGTGGGGTTATCCGTCACCGCCACTGCCCAGGCGGAGGGCGGGTTCATGATCAGCGCCGCCTTGCCCGAAATCAGCGCCCGGTTATTCGAGGCATCGTCCCAGGAGAAACAATCGCCGGGGAAGCTGGGAACAACCTCCTTCGACCATTCCAGGGCCTGCTTCACCGGGTCGGAGTTGACCGTGACGTCGCCTTTTTCATTCACCAGCACGGCGCCGTAAGAGCGAAACAAGCTGCCGACCCAGTCCACCGCATCCGTAAACTGCCCCAAGGGCATGCCGAACGGGTAACCAGCCTTGTTGCATTTCGCGGCTGCGTCCGCGAACGCATCCCAGGTCCATTGCTCATAGCCGGACCCCATTTCCGCGGCGGCCGGAAAGACTTGCTGCACATTCATCCCGACATATTGTTTGAAAAGATCGATGCGGGTGCAACACGGCTTGTTCTGGCTGCCTGAGATGGCCGGCATGGCTTTGTAAGAGCCGTTCACTTTGGCCAGGTAATCGACGACCGGGCCCAGCTTGCCGTACTTGGCGGTAAGCCGCTGCACCACATCATCCATCGATTCAAGCTTGGCGGCGTGGTCCTGCACTTCCCAGACGGGAAACGCCTGTATGTCATGCCCGGTTTGCGCCTGGTCTTCCGCAGCCAGCGTCAGAAGATTCTTGTTTCCAACGGAAGTGATGAAGTCGATGGTAACATGAGTCTTGGTCTGTGCGGCCCATTTACTCACCATCCGGCGGATGACCTCATTGACGCCGGGCACCCAATGGTCCCAAAAGCCTACCGAGAGAGTCCCAGCCGCGCCAGCGGTGCGGATATGGACCAGTGGAAGCGCAGAAGCCGTGGCTCCAAGTTCGAGCATAGTCCTGCGCGTCATGGTCATAGGACGACCCTCCCCGGCTGATCGCCTTCTCATTGCTTTCAAAAAAAGACTACGCCCGCCACTGGGGCGGTGCAACGCTTACGGCTGGCCGATTTGGCGCGCCGCCCTCAGCACGCGATCGATAAAGGGGTTGGTGCTGCCGAGGTAGGCGGCCGGGTCCGTCAGGCGTTCTATGTCGGCACGGCCGAGCTTGTCCGTGACCGGCTTCTCGCGGGCCAGCGCATCAGCAAGCTCTATCCTTCCCGATAAAGCGGCATCACAGGCGTGCTTTACCACGTGATGCGCTTCCTCGCGGCCGAGTTGGGGCGCGAGCCCCATCATGACCGCTTCCGCCACAATCAGCCCGTGGGTGGCGCCCAGATTGCGCCGCATCGCTTCCGCATCGACGACCATGCCCTCGGCAATGCCGCGCGTATGCAATACCGCCCCGTGCGTCAGCACGAAGGCCTGCGGTAGGGCGAGCGGTTCGGCTTGCCATGGTCCGGTCGCACGTTCATGGTCTTGCGCCATCGCGTTCTGCATGACCGGAACGAGGGCCTGCACCATCCGTGCGGCGGCGAGTATGTATTCCGAGGCGATCGGGTTGCGCTTCTGCGGCATGGTCGAGGAGGAGCCCCGTCCTGCAACATAGGGTTCGGCGAGCTCGCCTATTTCGGTTTGCGCGAGAAGAATCACATCGGTCGCGATCTTCGCCAGGCTGCCGCAGAGCAGGCCGAGGAAACTCACGGCCTCGGCGAACCCGTCCCGGCACACATGCCAAGGGGCTGGGGCCACCCCAAGCCGAAGCTCTTGGGCTAAGGCCTCCGCCACCGCGAGCCCGCGGTCGCCCAAGGAGGCGAGCGTGCCGGCCGCGCCTCCGAATTCCACCAGCTCCACCCGCGGGCGCAATTGATCGAGGCGCTGCACATGCGCGATTAGGGGCTGCAACCAAATCGCGCATTTCAGGCCGAACGTGATCGGCAAGGCATGCTGTAAGTGGGTGCGCCCGGCCATCAGCGTGTTCCGGTGGCGGTCCGCTTGCTGCGCGAGCGCCCTTACGATGGCGAGCAAATCTTCCCGGATCAGCCGCAGCCCGTCCCGGATCTGCAGCACCGTCCCGGTATCCATAATGTCTTGTGTGG
>JAFAHH010000028.1 GCA_019237355.1 Acetobacteraceae bacterium
GCAGGAGGAGGAAGAGTGAGCAGGATCTCGCGTCCCAAAGGCGACGATCCGAAGTCCTCGTCAACCGAATCTCTTGAGACGCCCACTGCGTCGGCGATACGTTCTCTCGGCACGGCCACGTTCCCCGCTGCGTTCGCCCGTGTCGCGAGCAGGACGTTTCAGGCCGATCAGGTCATCGTCTTTCGGGTGGATGGCCCATCGATAAGAACTTTGCTCGCCCGCAACTTGCGTGAAGGCACGGATCGAGCAGTCGGGCTTGCCGAGAGCTATAGCAAAAAGCACTGGGCGAAGGATCCAAATCGAAATCTGTTGCTGCCGGCAAACGGGCCGCAGCGCGACGTCGTGCTGCGCGCGACCCGCGTAGATGACATCGAGGACCGGGCGTATCGCCAATCGCTGTTCGTCGAACCGAAGCTCGGGGGGAAGGCGTCGCTCGTTGTCCGGGAGCCCGATCACGCCCTCTACCTCAACCTCTACCGGGGTGTGGACCGCAAGCCGTTCGCGGCCGAGGAGATGGAGCTTATCCGGCAATCGAGCGACCTCCTGATCGCCTTGATCGAACAACATTTCGCGCTTGCCGATGACGACCCAGCCTGCGACCTCAACGCCGTGCAGCGGCTGATCGAGCGGGTTGCGGCCGAGCACGGAGCGCCGCTGTCCGCCCGTGAGGCGGCGGTGTGCGCCCGCATCGTCGCTGGCTTCACGACAGAGGGCATCCTACCAGGGACCACAATTTCGCGACGCAACGGCTGCGGTGCTGCCGCAACTTGCCGTCGAGATCGTGAAGCGATCCGATCAGGCCAGAGGCTTCGAAGCCTTGCCGAAACGCTGGGTCGTCGAGCGCACCTTCGCATGGTTGGGGCACTGTCGTCGGCTGGCAAAAGATTTCGAGAACCTGACCCGCAATGCGGTCGCGTTCATCCGTCTCGCCTCGACCAGACTGATGCTCCGAAGGCTATGCAATCCCGGGCCGCCGAGTTGCACGTTCCGCTGTCTGGCGGCGGGTGCACCGCTCCTGCAGCAATGTAGCGGCTGTGTGGCGCTCGAAAGTGCTTGCAGCCTGACGAATGGGCTGATCTCATAACCCCCAAGAGAACTATCGTGTCTACCATCATCGAAGGATGCAAGCCGCGCCTTCCCCGGCCAGGAAGTAGCACCCGGACCCAGGAAGCAAACGAGTGAGCTTCTATCAGCGCTATGTTGTTCCTCGTCTGACCCATCTGTCGATGCGGCAGGAATACCTGGTCCGATTCCGGAAGCGTGTAATCAGCGCCGCTGAAGGACGCGTGCTGGAAGTCGGCATCGGCTCAGGACTGAATTTCCAGCTCTACGGCGCCCAGGTCACTTCAGTTATCGGACTTGAGCCATCATCAGCATTGCTACGCATGGCTGCTGCGAGAGTGTCGGACGCAACAGTCCCGATCAAATTGCTCGATGCTTCCGCCGAGGCGATTCCGCTTGATAATGGCACCATCGATACGGTCGTCTCGACCTGGACGCTGTGCACGATCTCGAACGCATCGGTTGCACTGAGCGAGATGCGTCGCGTGCTAAAGCCAAGTGGCGCGTTGCTGTTTGTCGAGCACGGACTGGCACCAGAGCCGGGTGTTGCTCGCTGGCAGCACCGGCTCGACCCCCTGTGGTCGCGTATCGCAGGGGGCTGCCACCTGAACCGCAAGATGGATGATCTGATCGCAGGTAACGGCTTTCGGATTGAAGCCTTGGAAAACGCGCGCCTACCAGGGCCGCGAACCCACACATTCCTTTATCAAGGCAGCGCGCGGCCGGCATAACGGTGTGCTGCCGCGGCTTGTGTCGCCATTGCCGCTGGCGGCTCTACCACAACAGGTTCAATCCCAAGCCTTTTGCATACGGAAAATCACGGTATCATGGCTCAAGCACACCATGCGCCTAGCTGACATCGTATCGGCTTGCCGACGATAATCACGGTATCATGGCGCATTCGCACCAAGCAACGAAATCAAGCAGTTAGTGTGGACGTCAAGGGAGTGACCAGAATGTGGGGGCTCACGCCGCTTGCGCCATTGGTACCTGCGAGGGAGAATCGGGCGCAAACAGGTGGCCCAATCCGCAGCCGAGCGCGCCGTTGT
>JAFAHH010000079.1 GCA_019237355.1 Acetobacteraceae bacterium
TCTATTCGTAATCGACCCAGACACCGCCCTGATTGGCGGATCGAACGCAATTTTCGACCCAGCGCACGCCTTCAACACCCGCTTTGATGTCGGGATAGCGCAGACAGGCCAGGCACTCGGCGTCTCCGCGATCGGTTGCTTCCATCGCAAGCGCAAACCGGTAGTAAAGATTGGCCCAAGCCTCGAACAGTCCCTCGGGATGGCCCGGGCCGATGCGGTCGTCCGTGCGAGCTTCGGGTTCGAGGTAGCCCATCCCGCGCTCGAGGACGCGCGCCGGCTCGCCCTGAACCTCGTAGGAGAGCTGGTTTGGCCGCTCATCCCACCATTCGATGCTGGCCTTTGCGCCGACGATGCGTAGTTTTTGGCTGTGCATGGCGCCGGCATTTACCGCGCTCACCCACAAGGTTCCGAAGGCGCGGTTATCGTACTCCATCAACGTCAGCGCGTTGTCCTCCAGAGGCGCGCGGCTCTGTACGAAGCTCTGGCGCCTACAGAGCAGGCGCTTGATCCTGAGGTGCGGCAAGATCACCTCGGAGATGTACAGCGGATGCGTTCCGAGGTCGCCCAGCACGAAACTTGGGCCCGCAAACCGCGGATCAACGCGCCAACGTGCGGCCGGGTCGTGCTTCTCCACCGGCGCACTGTGGAATCCATGGGCAAATTGGAGGTTGACGATGCGGATCTCGCCGAGATCGCCTCGCGCAACGATGGCTCGCGCCTGCTCGATGAGCTGATACCCGGCATAGCCATAGGTCACGCCAACGATCTTGCCGCAGCTTGCAGCCAGGGCCTCCAACTCCTTAGCCTCGGCCACGGTGAAGCAGAGCGGCTTTTCGCACACGACATGGATGCGGTGCTCGAGCGCTGCCTTGGTGATGGCGAAGTGCGTGTTGTTTGGTGTCGCGACGGAGACGGCCTGGATGCCGTCGGCCCGCTGAGCCTCGGCCCTGAACATGGTAGGGTAGTCGGGATAGCAACGCTCGGGTGCAACGCCCAGCTCGATGCCGAAGGCGCGCCCGCGCGCAGGATCGAGGTCGAAGGCCCCGGCCGCCAACTCGAAATTACCGTCTCGCAGCGCCGCGCAGCGGTGGATATAGCCGATCTGGCTCCCCCGGCCGCCGCCTGCCATCGCCCACCGGATCGGCGCCGCGGTCTGCCTTCCGCCATTGATCATGGCTCGAAAACCTCCCTGTCGTTCTAAAGTCTGCCCTCGGCTTTGAGGCAAATCGAGCTCGATTCGATCCGCGGAGGAGCTCGCAGATCTTTGCACGTCAAAGACCCTATCCGCCTCGGTCGCGTGTCGGCTATCGGGCGTGGCCCCGCAGGTCGATGAATTTCGGCCCCTCAAGGCTCAAACAATACGGCGAAGCGTCTCCGGCATCGAAGTGAGGGCTACACGCTGGCGTGAGGAATTTGTTGAGGTTAAGAAGCCGGCAAGGGGTGCGATGCCCTCGGCCGAAGGCCGCGGCTCGCCTCGGCGCTCGCCGGAGTCCACAAGTTGTAGTAATATACGCGCATGCAATTTTACCCGATCTGGGCGTACTTCGCCTGCATGGCTGCATTGCTCGCCTTGGCTGCCACCCCGCCCTTCGCGGGCGCTGATTCTCCGCCGAGCCCCCGCCTTAACCGGCTGGCAACGCTCGACGGGTTACGCGGCTTCCTCGCCCTTGCCGTGGTGTTCCATCACGGAGCGTTTTATCACCGGTTTCTAGTGGATGGCCGTTGGGAACCACCCGCCTCGCGGTTCTACTTCCTGCTCGGCCAAGTGGGCGTCGCCTTGTTCTTCATGGTCACCGGTTACTTGTTCTGGTCGCAAGTCGTGGCCGTGGCGGGCAGGCCGGCTTGGCTGAGGCTCTATGTCGGCCGAGTCTTTCGGATCGGCCCGCTCTATCTGGCGGCGGTCGCAATCATGCTGGCAACGGTGTTCGCCGAGACCGGGTGGCGGCTCAAGGTGCCAGCCGGGCAGCTCGCAAGCCAAATTGGCGCTTGGCTGGCGCTTGGGTTCATGACTGAGCGCCAGGTAAATGGCTACTCCGGTGAGAACATCATGGTCGGCGTGACCTGGACCTTGCGCTACGAGTGGATTTTCTACCTCAGCCTGCCCCTACTGGCTCTCGCCGCTCGAAACCGGAGGCTGCATCTGCCGCTTGTTCTGATCGGTTTAACGGCATGCCTGTTCTGGGCGGCTTTCTTCCCGCCCTCACCCGAGTTTGCGAGACGCCCTATCTATCCCGCGCTGTTTCTGACCGGCATGAGCTGCGCGTCGCTGCATGAAGGCGGAATATGGCCACGGCTGCCGGACAGAGCCGCCTCGGCTATGGTGCTCGCCTTCCTCGCCTTAACGTTCGCTCTCTGCTCGACTGCCTACACCGGGGGCGCGGTTGTTCTGCTGGGAGCGGTGTTCTATCTGATCACGTCCGGTTGCACCGTATTCGGCTTGTTGATCAGCCGGCCTGGGCGCCGCCTTGGCGACATCAGTTACGGGATTTATCTACTCCAGGGCTTTGCTCTTGGGCTTACGCTCCGCCCCGGTCCGATGCGGGATCTGGCCCTCGCGTCTCCCGCATATCATTGGATTCTCGTGCTGCTCGGCGCGGCAATACTGATCGTGCTCGCAACGGCAGCTCATGTATGGATCGAACGGCCGGGAATAGCGCTCGGCAAGCGTCTTGCTGCTAGGCTCGAGCGGAAGCGGCCGTTGGCCCGACTTAGAGCAGATCGCGATCAGGTGGAATCGCCGAGGGCGATCCACATCGCGTGAATCTGCTCGCAAAAGAAATCTAGAGCGGTTCCACTTGAGTGGAAACCGCTCTAGCAGGCTGAGGAAAAACGCTGAAGTCGGTCTGTTCGTAAACCAACGAAAGAAGGCCAGGGGCTTTGCCCCTGGACCCCAGCAAAGGCAGAGCCTTTGCAATCCAATCACTTAGTAGATGGGGTCTGGGGCCTTTCGGCCCCGTCATGCGAACAGCATGCCCCCCGCATGACGGGTCCAGGGCAAAGCCCTGGCCTTCCTTTTTCAGCAGATTGCTAGAGCGGGATGACCTTAGTTAGGTGAGGTCACCCGCTCTAGGATCTTTGGTTTCAGAGCGCGATTCAGGCTCTCTGGCGACTCCGCCTCAAGCTATCGCGCTCTAGAACCCGCGCTCCGGTCCGCTACCAGCAGGCGCTTGCCGATCTCCACACTGCCGATTAGGCCAGCTTATGTAAGGGTGGGGCTTTGCCTTGGACCGCAGGTTCCGGCGGGCGGTCACTACAAACGATGGTCCGATAAACGAATATCAATCGGCTTATGGAACGCTTCAAACAGGCTTCGGACGCCAGCGCCGGACAACACCGGGAGGGATTAGCGAAGCGAGCAACTGAATCACGCGCGTCTCGGGCCCGCTCGGCCGGCCCGCCAAGCGCCATTGCGCAAATTGCACGGCGGCAAAAATGGTCAATGCTATCCACCCAACAACAGCCCCGCGCATCAGGGCGATGACAATTGGTTCGCCGGCCGGCGTCCATCCGATTTGCGACCAGTAAAGCACCGCGGCTGTCACACAAGCCGATAGGAACATTCTCGCCGTCCCAAGCGAATTGCGCTGCATTTGCGTCCTGAAATCATCCGATTTGTGCTCGAGTTGAATAATCCGCAGGCTGAAGAACAACGCCTCGATCATCCCGACCATCACACCGACGGCCATAATCGGGCCCGGCTGGTGCGTTAGCAGCACCGCGCCCGTTACCAGGCCGATGCGCACGAGCGAAGCGCCGGACATCACAAGAAAATTCTCGCGCACCCGCCCGATTGCGACGAATACGCTTCCGCAAACATGGCTTGTGACTGAAAACACGCAATACCACGCGCTAATCGCGATCAGCGGTTGAGCCATGAGCCAACGTGAGCCAAGAAGGATATCCGTGATTGGCCCCGACGCGGCGGAGACGGTAATGGTAAGCGGCAAAATCAACAGCAACAAACTCAAGCTAGCCGGCAGCGCGAGCCCAGCCACATTCGACCCGCTCCTCCGGGCCGCGGAAATGCCCGCATAGAGCGCCCGGGAGGCCGGGCTTACCAGTTCGCTAATCGGCATAACCGCGATTTCTGCCGCAATCGCCATGAGCCCGAGCATGGCTGGCCCCAGAGCGCGCCCCAAGATGAAGGTGTCGGATCGCTCCCATACTACGGTGGCGAGCCCGGTCATCCACGTCCAGAACGAAAAGCCGGCCAGGTCCCGCCAGCGCGAAAAACCGAAGCGCGGACGATACGGATGAATGACATAGGTAGTTACAAAGCGCAGGAACTTGGCTACCGCTATGCCGATCAGCAGCGCCCAATAAGAGCGTAGCAACAGACATGCCGCTACTGTCGTCCCGAATGAACCTATTCTTGGGAGGAAAAATAGCAAGAACTCCTTGCTGAATTGTAGATTGCGGCGGAAATCGACGATGCCGATATTCTCGAACCCGGAAACGGCAGTAAGGGCCGCCAATATCAGCAAGATCGGCATGAGCCGGGGTTCTTGGAACCAGGCGCTGGCCGGGCCGGCCATGATGGCCACAACCGCCCCATTCGCCAGCCCCCGAAGCGCTTGAATGGAAAAAGCGGTGTCGTAGAGCCCGCGATCCGCTTCTGCCTTGCGGATCAGCGCATCATCGAGGCCGAGCAGGGACAGGCCTTCGATCGCGCCCGCGAAGCCCGTGGCCATGGCGATAAGCCCGAAATCGCCAGGAACCAGCACCCGTGCCAGCACAAGCGTGCTGATCATGCCCAATAACCGCGTGGTCACCCGCCAGGCGATCATCCAAATGGCGCCAACCGCGGTTTGTCGGCCCAGCGCCGCGGCTTCACTTTCCTGCATCGTAAGTCTCCGGAGGTGGGTCCGATTGGCACGAATCCGGGCTTACTGTCGAGTAAAACCCAGCCTGAATGCGATGTTGCCAATCCGCCGCCGCCGGGGAGCGACCTGCTTGGCTTTAGGCGCGGCGGTATCACCGCGCCACCCCCGGCACATACCGCCCTGGCCAATGCGGCACCAACAGCTCCGTCCCAAAGACGGGAGTGTTAGCCCTGTGTTCGGAACGACTTGTCACCCATGTTTCGGCTCGGATAGGCCGCGAGCGCCCTTATTTGCCGGCTCGCGACCGTCAGCATCGCAAGCTCTGGGGGTTCTGTCCGGGCCATCTCGGCCAGCAAGGATTGCAGGCGGGAAGCACGGCCCGTGTGCTGCGCAATCCATTGCTGCAAACCGTCCGCGGACGGTTCGACCCGCTCGGCGGCGAGCTGGGACACAATAGCGCGCTGCTGCATATAGGAATCATCGACGATCGCGTCGACCGCCAGTTGTTGCCATTCCGTCCCAGTCGGCATCACACGCGCCTTCCGGCGCAACATCAACAGGCCAAACGAAACACCCGCCGCCAGGTAAAGCTTGGCGACGTCAGTAACATCGCGGCCCTCCGCTTCACTGATCTGCACGATGTCCATGGCGGTGCTGAGCGTGTTCAGGACCACGATCCGCCGAGCCAGCGCCGCCGGCGCACCGCTCTCGACGTAAGCCGCACAACGAGCATCATTCGTCCGGCGTTCTTGTTCAGGCAAAAGATCTGTCACTTTGGCTTCCAGGTTTACAACACCCGGCCGGAACTGCTCGATATGGCGGCCGATCGCGAGCGGCAGGCCTGAAAGGAGGAACCAACGCATGGCCTGATCAGCGATGCTCGTCACGGCCAGAAACAATCGATTCTGCGTTGCTGCAGAGGCCCGCGTGTCCAGGCTTTCGATATCGTGCCAAACCGACGCCAAGCCAAACACTTCGCGAACAATGATATAAGCGCGCGCGATCGATGCTGGGACCCGCCCCGTTCTCGCCTGCGTATCCTCGATAAAGCTGGGCCCCATGCGGTTGAGCAGCTCGTTTGCGATGACTGTGGCAATGATCTCACGACACAGGCGGTGCTTCGTCAGTACGTCGGGCGCGATCGTCCGCATCCGGTTAGGAAAGTAGCCCAAGAGCTCCGATTTCAGTTCTGGCTCCTGGGAAAGGTCTGAATTCACGAGTTCGTCATTGAGGGCGATTTTGGCGTAGGCCAGTAACACAGCGAGCTCTGGTCGGGTGAAGCCCCGCTTCGCTGCGCCACGCTGCACGATCGCTTCGTCATCGGGTAGAGACTCCACCGTCCGGTTGAGCCGGCCGCGGCGCTCGAGCGCCAGCATGAGGCGAACATGCTTATCCAGCAGCTTGGGGGCCTCGGCTGCTGCCAAAGTCAGGGTAAGCGGCTGCAAATAATTGTCTCGTAGCACCAGGCTTTCCACCTCGCCCGTTAGCGACCCGAGAAACGAGGCGCGATCTCGCGGCGCAATGTGCCCGGCCGCGATCAAGTCACGCACACCGATTTTTATGTTTACCTCGTGATCCGAGGTGTCGACGCCAGCCGAATTGTCGATCGCGTCGGTGTTGAGCCGGCCTCCGTTCAGCGCGTACTCAATGCGCGCCCGCTGCGTCATGGCGAGATTCGCGCCCTCTCCGATCACCTTAGCGCGTATGGAGGTTGCATTCACCCGGAGACTATCGTTCGCCCGGTCACCGACCTCCATATTGGTCTCATGTTTGGCCTTCAAGTAAGTCCCAATTCCGCCGAACCAAAGGAGATCTACCTCTTGCCGCAATAGCGCCTGAATGAGAAGCGGCGGCGACAGGCTCTCTTCGGTCAGCGCTAGCCGCTGTCGGGCCTCCGGCGAAAGTCTCAATGACTTCGCGGTTCGATCATAAATCGCGCCCCCTTTCGAAAGCACCTTGAGATCGTAGTCTCTCCAAGTCGATCGCGGCATATCGAATAACCGCTTCCGTTCGATCCAGCTTCTTTCGGGATCGGGATCAGGATCGATGAAAATATGCATGTGGTTGAAGGCCGCAATCAGCTTGGTGTGCCGCGAGAGGAGCATGCCGTTGCCGAATACATCGCCGGACATGTCGCCAACACCCACGCAGCTAAAATCTGTGGTCTGGATGTCGGTCCCCATCTCCCGGAAGTGGCGCTTCACAGCTTCCCAAGCACCCTTCGCGGTGATGCCCATCGCCTTGTGGTCGTAGCCCATCGAGCCGCCGCTAGCGAATGCATCGCCGAGCCAGAAGCCGTACTCATGTGCAACCTTATTCGCGATATCTGAAAATGTGGCGGTCCCCTTATCGGCAGCAACAACAAGATAAGAATCATCCCCATCGCGCCGTACCACATCACGCGGTGGCACGATCGTATCTCCTTGGATATTATCAGTGACGTCGAGGAGGCCAGATATCAGGAATCTGTAGCAGGCGACAACTTCATCCATCAGGCGGTCACGGTCCCCTTCGGGTGGACGCTTGACCACGAAACCGCCCTTGGCGCCCACGGGCACAATCACCGCATTTTTGACCATCTGGGCCTTCATGAGACCCAGAATTTCTGTGCGGAGGTCTCCTCGACGGTCTGACCAGCGAATGCCGCCACGCGCAATCTTTCCGCCGCGCAAGTGGCAGCCTTCAGTGCGCGGGCTATAGACGAAGATCTCAAATAATGGCCGGGGCAGGGGAAGAAGATCAATGTCTCGGCTGGCAAACTTCACGGAGAGATACGGCTTGGGTGACCCATTCTCATCATGCTGGTAGAAGTTCGTCCGCAATGTCTGGCGGATCAGGGTGAGAAAGGCCCGTAGGATGCGATCCTGATCAAGGCTTTCGACTTGGTCCAGCTGCTTCAGGATCTCGTTGTATATTGCCTCCGACGCCGCATCCCGGCCGTCCGCACGGCGGCCGGGATCGAACTGCGTGTCAAACAGCCTAATAAGCAGGCGCACCAGCTCTGGGTAAGCGCTGGTCGTGTTTTCCATATACGCTTGGCTAAAGCGGGTGCCGGTTTGGCGTAGGAACTTGCAGTAGGCACGCAAGATTACCGTTTCTCGCCCGGTCAGTCCGGCCATAAGCACCAAGCGATTGAATCCGTCATTCTCCAGAGTTCCGTCCCAAACCTGGCGCAGCGCTTCGGCAAATCGCCCGCTAGCATCGCTGATATCAATGGATGCCCGCCTTTGCAGGAATAGCTGGAATTCCTGCATCCAGACGGGTCTCATCCCGCCGGCTGGCGTAATCTCGAACGGAATCTCATTGACCACGCGCAGGCCAAGATTCTCCAGCATTGGCAGCACATCCGAGAGCGGGATCGGCTGGGCCAAATGGAACAGCTTGAGCGTCAGCTCTGAGCCGCCGCGAGGCGAGAGCGCCACCGCAATCGGCGCGCCGCTGCTGACGTTTTCGACGAAATTGATATCCTCGACCGCCGCATCGGGAGTATACCGCTCGATATAACTAGGCGGGAAAGCGCGGCCGAACCGGCGCAGCACTTCTTGGGTATTGGTCTGGCCGCGTCTTCGGACGAGCGCTTCGCTGAAGCGGTCGATCCAGGCACGGCCAGCCTCGATCAGCCGCCGTTCTATATCGGCAATCGAAATGTCCCGAATTTGCCCTGGACTCGTGGCAAGCACAAAATGAATGCGCGCAATCGGAGATTCGTCGAAATGCGTGGCATCGGACGCGAGGGTCGCGTTAAAGGCTTGCTCGAGAATCGAGGCCATCCGCCTGCGAACTTCGGCGCTATACCGGTCACGCGGCATATAGACCAGGGCGGTGATGAAGCGCTCGAACGGATCTCGCAACACGAACAGCGAAATGCGCGGACGCTGCTGGAGCTGCAAGATCCCAAGCGCGGTCTCGAATAGCTGGTCCTCATCGATCTGAAACAGCTCGTCGCGCGGAAACGTATTAAGGATAATCCGAAGTGCCCGCCCATTATAGCTATCTTCGGAGAAGCCGGAGCGCTCCAAGCAACGTCGCACCTTTTGCCGAAGCAGTGGAATATCTCGTGGCGGCCGAAAATAGGATGAGTATGAAAACAGACCGACGAGAAGCCTCAGCCCGGTGACTTCGCCGGTTTCACTGAACGTCTTGAGGAGAATGGTATCCATCGGAACCGGCCGGCGCACGGACGATTTACGATTGGATTTGGATATCATGGTCAGGCGCGGCGAACGCAGGAAGTCGGCCACCTCCGGCGAGCTCTGTGCTAATCGGCGCATTCCGTCGAATACGAAATATTGATCATCGCGCAAGATACCGAGCCCAGACCCCGGCACGACATTCAAACCGTCCTCGGCAAATGCATAGTCGCGATATCCGAAGAAGAGAAAGTTATTGGCGTCGAGCCAGGTGAGAAACTCCGCATTCTCAGCCGCTTCCGAAGGATCGACCGGGTGCGGCGCCCCGCGGGCGTGGTCTGCCATCCGCTGCACCGCCTGACGCATCGCGGCAAAATCACCGACCACGATGCGCACGTCGGCCAGCACTGCCTCGAGCTGGCTCACGATCGCCGCCTCCTCAAGGCCGCCGAGGTCATCCGCAAGCTCCACATGCATCATCGATTCTTTAATTTCAGTCACGTCACCGGGGCCGCGGCTCCTTAGCCGGCCTCGCATGTCACGGCATACGGGCAGCACTGGATGGATCACGAGCTCGACCGCAAGGCCGAGACCCGCAATCGCGGAACCGACAGTTTCAACGAGAAATGGCATATCATCATTGACGATCTGCACGATGCTGTGCCCGCCACTCCAGTCATTCCCAGGTACCTTGGGTAAAAGGACGCGAATCTTGGGCCTACCCGGCTCGCGCTCCGCTGCAAACCGCCATAGGGAAAGCGCGGCCTCTGCCAAGTCGTGGGGCGTGCGACCGGTTATGTCGACTGGTGACACGTCGTGATAGAAGGCGCGGATAAAGTGCTCTAGTTCCTCGCCGGCGCCGAACGCCGCACCGCTGGCCGCCAATCTCGCTGCTTCGTCAATGAGTACGTGTTTCTGGTCTTCGGCGTCATGCAACATGGGACGGTTCTCCCGTAAGCAAGTCTTGATGTTGGGGTGAACATTTTCTGAGCCGCGAGGTCGGTCCCTGAGCCCTGATCGGCGCTGTACTACCTGTTCAGAGGTTAAAGCATCGGCCGCTCAGATCGGGTTCCCGCAGCACGCTCGAAGTGATGGCCGAGCCGGAGAACCAACATGTCTGACCAGGCCGGACCCATGATCTGCAGCCCGAGCGGCAAGCCGGCAGCGTTTTTCCCGCCGCACACGACCAAAGCCGCAAGGCCAGCGACGTTGGCCGGGGTGGTCAGAAACGGCCGCAATAAGCCTTCATCGGCGCGCACCTCGGTCAACATCGGGGCGGCGCCGGTGGATGCCGCTGAGATGAGTAGGTCGAATTGATCAAACGCGCGCTGGGTGGCGGAAACCAACTCCGCCCGCTGGCGTTGGGCAGCGATATAATCCGCGGCGCGCAACAAGGCGCCGGGCAGGACCCGGATCCGGAACGCACGCGAGTAGTCTGAAAGGCGAGCCTTCAGCGTTCCCTCGTGCAGCGCATAAGCCTCGGCGGTGATAAGAACCCGTCCGACCGCATTGTATTCCTGGACCGAGGGCAGGTGGGCCTCCTCCACCCGGCACCCGAGGTCGTTCAACACCGCGAGGGCGCTGCCCATCATTTTCAAGACCTCGGGCGCCACGGGAACGTCGCGCTCGTAGAAGTGCCGCACCACGCCGACGCGTAACCCTCTCACTGGCGCCTGGATGGCGCGGGCATAACTCACCTTGGGGGCTGGCGCCGACACTGGGTCGTCCGGGTCATATCCCGCAACAGCATCGAGCAGGATGGCGCAGTCTTCGGCCGTCCAGGCCATCGGCCCAGCGGTATCGAGGCTGGGCGCAACGGGGATCATTCCGCGGCGCGAAATCAAACCAGGGCTGGGTTTGAGACCGGCTATTCCGCAATACGCGGCCGGGAGCCGGATTGATCCTCCGGTATCGGATCCGAGTGCACCCAGACAAAACCCCGCCGCAACGGCAGCACCCGGGCCTGAGCTTGAACCACCCGTGAACCGGCGCGGGTCCCAAGGGTTGCGGGCGGGAGGCCAGGGCAAGTCTAATCCGGGGCCACCGATCGCGAACTCGTGGGTGGCAAGCTTGCCCATCATGATCGTGCCGGCGACTTGCAGCCGGCCAACCACGGCCGCATCTCGATTGGGTACGTTCTCCGCGAGGATCCGGGAGTTTGCGGTCGTCCGCACACCCGCCGTATCGAAAATATCTTTATAGCCGACGGGAATGCCCAGTAAGGGGCGTCGCCGCCGGGCGCGCATTGCCCGTTCCGCGCTTCGCGCCGCCGCGAGGGCCTGCGCCTCTGTCACGGTAATAAAGGCGTTGAGCTCGGGATCGAGCCTCGCGATTCGGGCCAGCAGCGATTGGGTCAACTCCACGGGGGAGAGCTTTCTGGCGGCAATCAACCGGGAGGCTTCGGCGATAGTTATGTAAGGCGGTGCATCCGCCTTCATCGCCGGCGGGCTTGGCGCTTCGCAAGCAAGCGCTTACGACCGGTGGTCTTCAGCGCCGCTACCAGAGTTCTGGTCCCGGCAGGTTTTACGGGCGCTGGCAAAAGCCGGAACGCGTAAATTGTCGCCCCAGAGAGCGGTCGGTCGCGCGGGATCATCGCCGCGAGCTCGGCGATTTGCCGCCATGCTAAGACGAGGTCCGCCAATTGGCCAGGATTAAGCTTCAGACCCGCGCGGGCAACCATTTGCTCCATCTCGGCGGGGCTAACAGGCGGGACCGAAAAGGCTGAGCGGACAGGCATGGCAAAATCCGACCCGGCACGGGGCTGCGACCCTATCCAGCAGCGGGGCCCGCTTCAAGCCAGCATAACCTTTTGCAGCAGGTATTTTTCCGGGAGGTATGCGGGAAACGGGCCGTCATGACGCGACAAACATTTCGGCTTCGGCCACCAAGAGCGCCTCAACGGCATGGAGCAGCGCGTCGCATCCCTGGTCGCGCATGGCAAGCGAAAGCAGGATCTGGCCGTCCGGGCCGAGCCGAATCCCCCGTTCGAGCATGCCGAAGTGAAACAAGGCTCCCATCTTCGTTTCGCCGCGCGAAACCGGCTTGCTCGAGCCGACCCGGCCGGGGAGCGGGCGAGCCCCCAACATTGCCCCGGCCCCGGTGAACTCGATGCGCCCCCGGCGCGCCAAGCAGAGCGCATTTAGCCGGTCCCGCAAGCAATCGCCTCGTGCGTTCAACGCCTTCGCCGCCGCCGCGGTATAGACCTCGGTAAACCCGGCGAGTGCCGCCGACAAAACCGGCAGCGGCGCTGGGCTGGGCAGCCACTCCTGCGGTCGGTTCTCGGTCAGTGCGTCGAGCACGCCCGCCTTCGCGCCTAGCGCCCCTAAAGGAAACGGCCCGCCCATGCGCAAATCAAGCGCGATGAGGTCGGGATCGATGCCAAGCCCGGCTCGGAAGTCCTCGGGTAGGAGCCGCGGTAATGCAGTCTCGTCGAAGATGAGGAGGGCTCCCGCGCGGTCTGCCGCCTCACGAGCCGCGGCGGCGAAGCCGGGCTCGGCTGGAATACAATGAGGCTTAAGGATGGGCGGCAATACGATGGCGGCGATTTCGGCGCAAGATTGAGCGGCAACGCTGTGCATCGCGCGGGTGTCGTTCGCATCGCAAGTGATGATCCCTGGCTCACTCGCATCGCTTTCGCCAGCTCCAACCTGGAGCACGCATGGCAGCCGACCAGTATACTTCCGCGCGAGCGCGATCGCGGCCGACCGGGCCTCGCAGGCACACCCGGCGAAAATCACCTGACCGATCCCCGGAACCCGCTCACATAGGCAGCAGGCCAGCCTATCGGCAAATTCGTGGGTTTGCCCGCTGGGGAGCCCCGTCTCCATTCCGCGTCGAATCCCGTGAGCTATTACGGGATGATTATGACCGTAAACGTTCCCATCAAAGTCGAGATATGCGATCCCATCTGCATCCCAGACCTCGCAGCCCTCGCCGCGAACGAGGGCCACCGGGAAAGGCATATAGCGAGGACCGTTCCGAACGGAGCACACCGGCATTGCTGCTAGGCTTTGAACATAGCGCGCCAGGCTGAGAGGGTGCTGGACTGCGTAGCGCTCCCGCGCCGCGGCCAAGGCGGCGTCGCACGGGTGGCCTATCCCAGTGCCGTTCTCTGGTGAAACCCTCATGCTGTTGCGCAACAACGATCCAGCTTGTACATCCGCGACATGGACCTTAAGGACCACATCCGCGGCATACCCGATTTCCCTAAACCAGGCATACTCTTCTACGATATTTCCACGCTGTTGCGGGAAGCGGATGCTTGGCAAGTGGCTATGGGGCGGATGGCCAAAGCCGTTCGCGCCTACCAGCCAGACTTGCTCGCCGGACTCGAGAGCCGCGGCTTCCTGGTCGCTGCCCCACTCGCGCTGAAGCTGGGCTGCGGGTTCATCATGATTCGCAAGCCGGGCAAGCTGCCCGGCCCGACGATAGGTTACGATTACACGCTGGAATATGGATCGGACCGGCTTGAGATTCAGGCGGACGCCGTGACACCCAGCCAGCGTGTCGTGGTTGTCGACGACCTGCTCGCGACAGGGGGCACCATGGCCGCTGGGATATCACTTTTGCGCAAGGTGCGCGCGGAAGTACCGGCCGCCGCAGCTTTGATCGAGCTAACTTTCCTTAACGGGCGCAGCCGCCTCGACGTGCCGATGGAAGCTCTCGTGAGCTACGAGAGCTAGTCGTCGGCTTTTGCAACTCGCAGCTTCGGGCTAGAGCGGAATCAGGCTGCTCGTATGAGTCGCCAGGTCCACGATTTCTCGCCTGATCGACGCCATTGCGCTCCCAAATGCGACGAAGCCTGCGATGACCGGATTTTCTCTGCGCCGCCGCCAGTTGGCTCGCCTACTTGGCGGATTATGCGTCGCTGCTCCTTTCATTTCGCCCCAGGCCTGGGCCGCGGAACCGATTGTTGCGACGGACACTCAAGGGCCGGGATGCAGAGGCAACTTGCTCGTTGCTGGGCCTCCTCACGGCGAGCTTGATTCGTGGGGCACGGCAATTCTCCCAGAGCTGGATCGCGCGCTACCGGGCAAAGAGCTCGCAAAGCGAACCTCGGGCGGAGCCGACGGCGTGACCGGGGCCAATCAATTCGATGCAAGGGCGGTCCCGGATGGCGAGACGGCTTTGCTCGCGCCGGGCGCGGCCATCCTGGCGTGGCTTGCCGGTGACCCCCGTGCGCAGTTTGATCCTTCCCGATGGATATTTGTGATGGCGGGCGTCGCGCCGAGTATCCTGGCCGGCCGGATTACCGCAGCGGAATTGGCGACCAGTCGCACGGTTCGTCTCGCAACATCCAACTTGGCAGGGCCGAACCTGGCGGCTTTGCTTACGCTCGAATTGCTCGGTGGGCGAGCGGGACTGGTCTATTGTATGGACCAGGACTCCGCCCTTGATGCATTCCGTTCCGGAAAGGCCGACGTCGCCCTCCTGCACGGCGAACAGGTGCCGTACCGCTTGGAGCGTTTGCGGGCGGAAGGATGCCAGCCGATCCTTAGTTTGGGTGAGGATCCGGGGTTTCCAGGCGTCCCTGATCTCGCCACGACTTTTCGCGAACTGCACGGTAAGCCCCCAAGTGGATGGCTCTTTACCGCCTGGCGGGCCGCCGCAAGGGCAACCCAGCTCCCGTTCGCACTCGTGCTCCCGGCACTGACGCCGGCCGCGATGGTGGCATTATGGCGCCGGGCGGGTGGCCAGGTTGCGTCGTCGCCGCTGGTGCAAGCCGCAGCCTCTTCGCTCGCGATCCGACCGGTTGCGAGCGTCGCAGCGAATTCGTTGCCCGAGGATCTGGCACTCGATGCCGGTACCTTACTAGAGCTGCGAAGCTGGCTTGCGGCTCGCATCGGGTGGCGAGGCAGTTAGAGCAGATCGCGATCAAGTGGGATCGCCGCAGGTGATCCCATCACGTGAATCTGCTCTAAAAACGACTCCTAGAGCGGTTCCACGTGAGTGGAAAACGCTCTCTAGCTGGGGACTCGATCCGCATGCGTCACTGCACCGCCTCCCGTGGCAGGGCGCCCCAGAAAGCGTCCCGCTTCAGCCAGCCGCGATATTCGCCAATTTGAACCTGACACCACCCGGATTGGGGCTCGCAAGACCGAAGCCGCCCGATGACTCCGGGTTTTAAGCGGGCTACGGCCGGGGCCGAGTCTTCCGGCGAACCGCGGATCACATGCTCGCGGCCCGTCACGATGAACGTGCGGCGGCCGGTGAGCGTCGCCTGGTGCACCCATCCTTTGATGCCGTCGGGATCCCGCACGAAGCGCCAAACCTCAAACTCCCGCTCGATCTCAACCGGCAAATCGTGGCGCTTGTAGACCCATTGGATAGGATACCTTGTGCCTGGGCCAGAGCGGAGATTAACATCATCCGAGCGCAAGGCGGCGAACCGCGGCAGCGGCAGGCCGGTAACCGTGCCCTTGCCGGGAGGCGGGCTCGTTCGAACCGCCGCCTGGGCTGCCGGTGGCGGGGAGGAACGGGCCGGAGAAGCCATGTGCGGCGGCGGATGAGCTTGCGCAGCGGTGCCGGATCGCGGCTTAAGTGCAGGGCTGTGCTGGCCCTGCGTTGGGGCGGGATGGTGTGTTTCCTGCGTAACCGATTTCTGCGCCGGCGGCGAAGTCTGCGCGAGTGCGGCTGGAGCCAGGAGCAAAATAACAAATGGGAATGGCCGCAGACGCATGTGACAGTCTTTGCCGGAGCCGCTCGAATCCGGTCAAGGTCATAACGCCACGATCGGACCGCCCCCGGATGCTTCGAGCAAGCTCGCAATGCCGGTTACTTCCACACCGGGCAGCAGCAGCCCGGGATCAATCCCCTCGCTCCGCAACCCGGCCTCACACACCATGAGACGCACGCCCAGCTCCTGGGCCGCTTCGCGCAACTCCGCAAACCCCGCAACTCCCCGCGAGCGAATCACTGCATCTCGCGCCGCGTCCGCGAGACCCGACCAATCCGCGAGCAGGGCGTGGCAGCCGGCATTCGTCCCGAACACCGTTACCATCCGGCCCAGGGCAGCAGCGGCAGTTGCCATCACAAAAGCGTAATGCGCCCGGCTGTGGCTCCCGTCTATCAGTAAAATGGCAAGCGGCTCAGCCGGCACAGGTGAGCGCGACCCGGCTATGTTCGTTCAGATCATGAGTGGTGGCGGCCGGGCCGCAAAGCGCGCAAGCAGGATCTTTGCGTAGCCGAACGGTGCGGAACCGCATATCCAGCGCATCCCAGATCAGCACCCGGCCAGCGAGGCTTTCACCAATTCCGACAATTTCCTTGATTACCTCGGTCGCCTGCAGCGTGCCCATTACGCCCGTCACCGCCCCGAGCACGCCCGCTTCACTGCAGGTTGGCACCTCGCCTGGCGGCGGAGGCTCCGGGTACAGGCAGCGATAGCAAGGATATTCGCCGGCATGGGGCTTGAACGTGGATAATTGCCCCTCGAAGCGCAGCACCGCGGCTGAGACCAGGGTCCGCCGGGCCAGCACACAGGCATCGGCTACCAGGAAGCGGGTGGCGAAATTATCGGTTCCGTCGCAAACGATTTCGTAGCGGCCGATGATGTCCAGCGCGTTCTCCGCAGTGAGCCGGGTCTGATGCGGCTCGACCGCCACCTCGGGATTGATCGCTCGCGCAGCCTCGGCCGCGGACCCGGCTTTGGGCGCGCCTAGCCGATCAACGGTATGGGCAACCTGACGCTGCAGATTCGAAAGTTCTACCAAGTCATGATCCACGATCCCAATCGTGCCCACACCAGCGGCCGCCAGATAGAGCACGATGGGCGATCCAAGCCCGCCCGCGCCCACAACCAATACCCGCGCCGCTTTGAGCCGTGCTTGACCGATGCCGCCCACTTCTTTGAGCAAGATGTGGCGCGAGTAGCGAACGATCTCGTCTTCCGAAAAATCCAGGTCCATAGCCATAGCATATGGTAATCACGCCCGGCCGCGAAGAGATCACGGGGCGCCATGATCGACGACCATGCCTTGGTTTTGTTCTCCGGCGGGCAGGACTCGGCCACCTGCCTGGCCTGGGCGCTCGACCGCTACTCCCATGTCGAGACGGTTGGGTTTGTCTACGGGCAGCGCCATGTGGTGGAACTCGCCTGCCGCGAGCCGGTGCGGGCGGGCTTGGCCTCCATTCGAGGCTGGGGCGCCCGCCTCGGCGCGGACCATATTGTCGATCTCGGGCAGACCCTGGCGGGCATCGGAGAGACCGCGCTGACCGCGGAAGCGGAGATCGCCATCACCGATGAGGGCCTTCCCAGCACTTTCGTGCCCGGCCGCAACCTCCTGTTTTTTACTTATGCCGCGGCCATTGCCTGGCGCCGGGGGCTGAGGCGCATCATCGGCGGGATGTGCGAGACCGATTACTCGGGCTACCCCGATTGCCGCGACGATACGATCAAAGCCATGCAACTCGCGCTCAACCTGGGGCTAGCGCGGCGTTCCGTGCTCGAAACACCCCTGATGTGGCGCGATAAGGCCGCCACCTGGGCGCTGACCGAGCGGCTCGGCGGCACAGCTCTCGTATCGCTCATCGTTGAGCACACCCATAGCTGCTATCTCGGCGACCGCACCCACCGCCACGATTGGGGCTATGGATGCGGCGCCTGCCCTGCCTGCGAGCTACGGCGCGCTGGCTGGGAGCGGTGGCGCGCGCAAGCTTCGCACGAAGATCGTCCGGCCGCTGACTGAGGCGGTGGGCAGCGCTAATCTTGTTCCCCGAGAGTCTGGACCTACGTTTTGCCGTAACTTTGGGTCACACCGGCGCCAGGAGACGCCGGCGGGACAGCATGACTGATACCCGTTTCGTCGCTCGCGGGTCGGCGCAGCAGCTTACGTTGCGTGATCGTAATATGATGGGCGTGCCGCGACCCGGGCCGCTCAGCCCCGTTCAGCGCGGTCCCAGCACACAGCCGACGGCGGGTCGGCCCCGGCGTCGCTGGCGTCAACAGGCGTCCGGGTCGGCAGCACCAGGCTCTGGGACGGAGCGGGCCAAGGCCTGGACCCCAGTCCCGGGCCCCCATTTTGCCGCGCAAAATGGGACCCAGTGCTTGCGAATTGGGAACCCGGAGCCGCCGGCGAAGTCGGTGGAATAGCCCGCGAAGGTTTATCCAGAGGCCCCGCCGCCGCGGCTCCCGCATCGCCAAGGCCGACCCCGTCGGCAGGCGAGGCCGGCGACCCGCGCCGGGGCCGCACGCCGCGTGGCGGCCGGGTCCCCCGCACCCCGCGCCGGGGCGCCAAAACCTCCAGCCCAGCCTCAATCCCGAGCATGCGGCACAGCGGGCGCAGCA
>JAFAHH010000152.1 GCA_019237355.1 Acetobacteraceae bacterium
CCACACAAAGCACGCTGGGTGTGTTGATGGTCTCGCCCTGGAAGATCCCCTCGATCAGCTTCCCGCCTTTGGTAAGCCTGAAAATTTTCGGCAACGGCCAGGGCGGTTGATAGGTCTCGAGCCGCTGGACGGCTCGCGGCGAGAGCGCCAGCATTCCGTGGGCGGCCTCCCCGCCGAGTACCTTTTGCCACGACCAGGTGACGATATCGAGCTTGGTCCAATTCAGCGCCATGGCAAAGGCGGCCGATGTGGCGTCGCAAATAACCAATCCCGCGCGATCGGAAGCGATCCAATCGGCATTCGGTATCCGCACGCCGGATGTCGTGCCATTCCAGGTGAACACGACGTCGTTCTGGAAATCGACTTGTCCGAGATCCGGCAGCCTGCCGTAGGGTGCGGTCAGCAATCTTGTATTCGGAAGCTTGAGCTGCCGGACAATGTCGTTCGCCCAGCCTTCGGAGAAGCTTTCAAATGCAAGTACATCCACGCCGCGGGCACCGAGCAGGGACCAGAGCGCCATCTCGACCGCGCCTGTGTCGGAGGCCGGGACGATGCCCAGTTTCCAATCGGCGGGCATACCGAGGATGGCGCGGGAGCGTGCAATTACCTCGGCCAGGCGCGCCTTCGGTGCCTTGGCCCGGTGGCTGCGACCCAGCATAGCGCCGGTTAGGGCTTGGAGCGAGAATCCCGGGCGCTTGGCGCAAGGGCCGGAGGCGAAATTGGGATTGGCCGGACGGATCTCCGGCTTGCGAATAGTGCCTGACATTTGGCGGCTCTCCCTTTCAGAAGAGAAGCGTCCCGGTGGGGGGACGTGACCCGGGGCGAGGGCTAGCCGCGATCGCGCGGGCGGTCAAGGCGGGAGCTGACCGAACGCACCGGGTAATTGGTTACGAGTCGAAGTACCCGACCCAGGGCGACGTCAAGCGAAGCCGAGCTTAGCAGAGAGGCGTCAGAAGTTTTTCGAGAGGGTCAGAAGCCGACCTGTGGCGGCGACTGCCGGCGTGCCCAGCTGCCAGAGCATCGCGGATAAATCGCCCCTCGGAGCAGAAATGGCGCATGCAGCGCCGCGTCGCGTTCGAGATCATCGGCGTTTCACGAAAGGGTGGAGCTTGAGGAGAAACCGGAACTCAAGCACGTCGGCCGCTCTTTGCTCCAAGGTTCGATCGCGTCCCTTTGGATCGCGGCAATGTCGTCATCAAGGCGTATAGCATTGCACCCGAGAAGCTCTGGTCGGGCATTTCAAGCTATTTTGGAGCGAATTAGGCTACTGTCGCAAGATGAGGGCATTGTATCTGCTCATTCCGCAGATTCTGTCAATTTCCGCCTCCGATGCGTGTGAAAGTGACCGGCCGCCCGCGCCATGGCTCCGGGGATGCGGGCAAACGGATGGCGCAGCCGGCGCTGATGTCCGTTGCGCTCGAGGCGCAGAAGCGCCCGGATCTCCTCCCTATCGGCGCTAGTCTCGGAAACATCGAGGCACTGCGGACCGGAATTGTCCGGGCGATCCAGGGTCAGCGCCATTAGTAAGTCTGGCGCCGCCGCAACCCGGGCGGTGGGCGGCGGGCCGATCTCGAATAGCTTGTGCAGGGTGGCCAGGATCGAGGTGTGATCGAACGGCGCGCCGCCCGGCGGCGGTCGGATAACGCTGCCCGCCGGAATCCAGGGGGAAACAACCACCGCCGGAACCCGAACTCCGTACCGGTCGAACGTGAACCCATCTGAATACGGCGGACCCGGCGGCACGGCCGGTGGCGGCGGCACATGGTCGTAACACCCGCCATGTTCATCGTAGGTGATAAGCAGCAAGGTCCGGGTCCAGCCGGCGCCGCCGCGAATCGCGTTATACACGGACGCTATGAGCTGCTCCCCGTACATCACATTATGCGGCGGGTGCTCATCATTGGGCGGGGCGCCTGAAAGGATACTCGGAAAGTATCTCGGCTCGATGAAGCTGTAATTGGGAAGGGTTCCGTTCCGTGCGTCGCCGATGAAGTCGGGCTCGAAGAGTAGGAAATTCGTAAGCAGCCGGGGCCACAGGTCGAGCAGTGCCGCCGTCTGCGGAAGGTCGTGGAAGTAGACCTTCCAGCTTCGCCCGCACCGGCCGAGACGCGTGAAGACCGTGCGCAGGAAAAATGGTAACGGGATGGCTTCATTGTTAACGCGCCCGCCTGCGGCGCCGGTATGCGCAAAGAGGCGGTTGGGCCATGTCTGGCACGGGGCGGCACCGAACCATCTATCGCATACGCCAAAGGCGCGTGCCAGCGCGCTAATGACCGGAACCTGATCGGGCGTGAAGTAATGCATCACCGCCCTCGGGTCTCGGCTTCCGCCATCCGGCTGGCGGACGTAGTTGTCCACAAACCCGCTCATTGTGGGCGGGTTTGCCGGTCCCTTTCCCAGTCCGAAAATCTGCATCGTGATATCGTCGAACAGCTCGCCTGGATCGGGGTCGGGAATGCAGGCGTTCTCCGGAGTGATCTGTGGCTCATTCCAAACCCGTATCATCTGATGCGAGCCGTCCGGCAGCGTAAGGGGATTGGCCTCATCGCCCCGCAAGCCGTCGAAGTCAGGACAGTCGGGGTATAGCCGCCCGAGCATGCAATCGAATGATCGATTCTCCAGCATGAGGACCACAATATGCTCGATCCGTGCCATGCTCGGGCGAACGGTGCGAAGGCCGAGCCGGTTCCGGCCTTTACGGCCAGCGCACTTCGAGCGGCACACTCATCAGAATAGCTCCCGTATTGCCGCCTGTTTTGAGCCCGAAGAGGGTTCCGCGGTGATAGAGGAGATTGAACTCCACATAACACCCGCGGCGGATGAGCTGGTGTGCGCGCTCCTCCGCGCTCCAGGGCTCGGTAGCTCAAAGAAAGAAGCCCAGGGGCCTTGCCCCTGGACCCCAGCAAAGGCAGAGCCTTTGCAATCCAATCACTTAGTGGATGGGGTCTGGGGCCTCTCGGCCCCAGCGGGTCCAGGGCAGAGCCCTGGCCTTGCTTTTTCAGCAGACTGCTAGAGCGCGACGGATTCAGGGCGGGCGGGCGCCCAGCCCTCCGAACTCCGAGTGACTTTATGAGGCGGTTTCACCAGAAATGCCCCCATCCTGCCTGTTGCCCGGCGGAGCTCCTATGCCAAGCATTCGCTGGAGGGCGGCGATCTTGGGCTCATCGGCCGGCGCTAATCTTCCCTTCGCCTTCAGCGCCTCAAGTATTGATAATGCCCGAGCGAGGAGCTGCCTCTCGGCGCTATCGCCTTCGCCAAAAGCACGTTTGACCAGCGAAACCGCCAAGTCGACCTGGTAATCGGCGCGATCGGGTTCGGCCTGCGCCAGCCGTTCGGCGATGGCGAGCACCTTGAGATACATCTGCCGCGCCTCTTCCCCCTGGCCCAGGGCGCTCAGCAGATCGCCCATATTGTTATACGAAACCGACACGTCGCGCTGGTAATCGGCGCGATCGGGTTCGGCCTGCGCCAGCCGTTCGGCGATGGCGAGCGCCTTGAGATACATCTGCCGCGCCTGTTCGCCCTGGCCCAGGGCGCCGAG
>JAFAHH010000205.1 GCA_019237355.1 Acetobacteraceae bacterium
CTGTAAGAGCAGATCGCGATCAGGTGGAATCGCGAAGGCGATCCACATCGCGTGAATCTGCTCGCAGCCAAAACCTAGAGCGGTTCCACCTGGGTGGAAACCGTTCTAGAGCGCGATGGCTTGAGGCGAAATCGTCGGAAAGCCTGAATCGCGCTCTCAAAAAGAAAACGCTGGATCCTGATGACTTCGACCTGAAGTCGTCAAGCTCTAGCAGCAAGACTTGGCCCGCCGATCTGCCTCGTCCCGCACGCCTGCTTGCCCGGCCGCAGCCCATCGATGCAGTAAGCCTATTACCCGACCATCCGCCCGCCGCCTTTACCTGGCGACGCGTGCGGCACCGGGTACGTCGTGCCGACGGGCCGGAGCGCATTACTGGTGAGTGGTGGAAGAGCGATAGCGAAATGCTGGCGGTTCGTGATTACTGGGCTGTGGAAGACGAGCAAGGCCGCCGGTTCTGGCTTTTCCGTAGCGGGGACGGCGCTGATCCCAAAACCGGCGATCTTCGCTGGTTCCTGCATGGATTGTTTTGAGCCTGCCAGTACGATTCTACCTAGGCGACAGCGCCACCTGAAGGCTGCCCGCGGGCGATGGCCGGAGCAGGTCTTGCGCCGGCCGGGCTGGATCCAGCCACGCCGCCCAATCCTGGCGCTCGAGGATCACTGGCTGCCGGTTATGATACGGGGCCACATCCGGGCCAGGCTCGGTGGTAAGCAGCGTGAATGCCTCGGTCGGAGCGCCATCCGCCGCCTCGCCCCGCCCCAGTAGGCCGGCGAAGCAGAACCAGTCCTCGCCCACTTTCGTGAACCGCCACCGCGTCTTCGGGGTTTTCGTGCCAGTGAACTCGAAGAAGTGCGAGGCGGGGACAAGGCAGCGGCCGGCCGTGAAGTTTCGCGCCTCAGACCGCAGGTTGATGACCGCCCTGCCCTTCGGGCGCGCCGGCGCCCATCCCCAAGGGAGCTGCACGAGGGCCACCCCGCCCGCAGCCGGCCGGATTACCGGGGCCAGCTCGGTTGGCCAAATTTCGTCGCGCGGCTCTAGGTTGGGCGCCGACCCGGGTGCTGGGAAGATCAGCGGCAGCTTGAGGTGGCTGAACTCTTCAACATAAGCCCGATATGGGATTCTATTGCCGAAGTCGTTGCACATTTAATTGCGATGGCTCGGGCCCGATTTACATTCAAGCCCCGGCCAGGACACGTCGCGTCGAGCAAGAAGGGAGGCCAGCCATGTTCGTGATTGTAAGGTCGTATACGGATGCCGGCCTAGAAGATGAGCTGGCCCGCCACGCGCAACAAGAGGTCATCCCGATGCTGATGGAACAGCCCGGGTTCCGGGCTTTCTTTGCCTTCGAGACCAAAGACGGCCGGTTCATCTCGATCAGCGCCTTCAACGACCGGGAGGCGGGCCTGGCGGCCAATGAACGCATTCTCGCCTGGGTGAAGGAGAACCTATCAGAGTTGGTCCCCAATCCGCCCGAAATTGCATTTGGGGAGGCGCTGTTTCCTCAGTTTGCACCCGAGCGATCCAATAGGGGCATCCCTTATCACATCGATATGGTAACATTCGAGGGCGTCACCCAGGCGCCAGAAAGCATAATGCCAAGGGCGAGCAGGCATCTATTCCCTGTTATCACCCGGCAATCAGGGTTCGCCGGAATGTATAATTTCCGGAGCGAGGCTGATCCAGGCCGCTGGGTTAGCATCCATGTCTTCGACACTCAGCAGGCCTCGGATGCCGCAAGCGAAACGGCACAGGCATTGGTGAATGAAAAGCTGGCCGATATATTCCCGCTTCCTCCGAAACGCGTCGGTGGGACTGCTCTAATTGCCGTAACGGCGTGAGGCGTGCCGAGCAGCGGCTGCTTACTCGGGCGCTCTTCGATGTGCACATTGGGAGAGAGCGAATCCGACACATTTGCCGCGATCGCGATAACGTTTGCCGCCCTCGCCTGGAGCGCGCTGGCCGAAGCGCGCGTCACCAGCCTGCAAATGATCGAGCAGGAAAGCTTTGCTGGAGGAGCCTCGTTCGGGGAAGCCGGTTCGGCGTTGAGGCCGCGCTGCACGGCTTCAGGTCGAAGCCATCATGCTCACGGTTTGGTTTTGAGAGCGCGCTTCAGGCTTTCGAAGATTCCAACTTAGAGTTAGAGGCTGCTGAAAAAGGAAGGCCAGGGCTCGGCCCGGGACCCGTCATGCGGGGAGCATGCTGTTCGCATGACGGGGCCGAAAGGCTCCAGACCCCATCCACTAATATAAGTGATTGGATTGCAAAGGCTCTGCCTTTGCTGGGGTCCAGGGGCAAAGCCCCTGGCCTTCTTTCGTTGCTTTACGAACGACCGACTTCAGCGTTTTTCCGCAGCCTGCTTAAGCCATCGCTCTTGGTCGGGTAAGCCGAT
>JAFAHH010000485.1 GCA_019237355.1 Acetobacteraceae bacterium
AATGAGGATCGAGATTTTAATCGATACGCTTCGGGACTGGCTCGGCTTTCCGGCCCCGCGCTGGGCGGTGCCGGTGCCGCGGCCTCTGCTTCGGAGTGCGGCGCGGATCGGCGATTATATTCCGGGAGCCACCCTAAACACCGAGACCTTAGGCATGCTCGCGCGAGGCAATACGGCGGATATTGCGCCCTTAGAGAAGACCTTCGCTCGGCCCTCCCGCCCGCTCGCAGAGGCGCTGGCCATCGACCCGGCCTTTACCGCGGATCGATGGCACGCCCGGCTCTTGACGGTCCGCCCTGTGCTTCGTGCCAGCCTGGTTGCCGTTTGGGTGGGATCGGGCATCGTTTCGGCGTTTGTCGCGCCCTTGGCACAGAGCCGGGTATTGCTGGCCGGGCTGGGCCTGGCCGGGCGGCTCGCCGATACGGTCACGCTCGGTGGAGCGGCGCTGGATTTGGCGTTGGGCCTAGCGCTGTTGCTACCCGGCCGCACGCGGCTTGTCTGTGCAGCGCAGATCGCAATCATGCTCCTTTACACCGCCTTGGGTACCATCGCGGCTCCCGAGGCCTGGGCCGATCCATTTGGGCCGTTTCTTAAAAACATCGCCGTACTGGTCGCGACATTGGCGCTGATGGCCTCGGAGGATTGAGGTGGATTACCTCTGGCTCAAATACATCCACATTATCAGCGCGACATTGCTGTTCGGCACCGGGTTGGGCACCGCTTTCCATGGCTGGTTTGCGCATACGAGCCGCAATCTCAATGCGATTGTCGTGGTGAGCCGGAATGTGGTGTGGGCGGATTGGCTGTTCACAGCGCCTGCCGTCATAGTGCAGCCGCTAACCGGGGTGGCTATGGCATTGATGGCAGGCTTCCCCTTCACCAGCGGCTGGCTTATATTGTCGCTCGTTTTATATGTAATCGTAGGTGGATGCTGGCTGCCCGTGGTCTGGCTGCAAATCCGTATGCACCAACTCGCCCGCGGGGCTCTGGAAATCAATCGGCCGCTACCCGATCTTTACTTCCGATACTCGCGATACTGGTTTATCCTGGGATGGCCTGCTTTCCTCGGTGTATTGGGCATTTTCTATCTGATGATTTTCAAGCCGGATCTCTTCTAGAGCATGATGACTTCAGGTCGAAGTCATCATGCTCTAGCGCTTTTGATTTGAGAGCGCGATTCAGGCTTTCCGACGAGCCCGCCTCAGGCCATCGCGCTCTAGCTCGACAGAAAAGCGGCCACAACCGGATTTGATTTCAGCTCCGACAGTTCCTCCTCCGTGGGAAGCTGCGGCTTGTCACGCACCTGGTTGACGAGGCAGAGGAACCCAAGCGGCTCGTCTCCGGTCGCGCGAAACTGATGCCAGGTCCAGCCAGGCACGTTAACCAGGTCATGCGGCTGCACCTCGCTCACTTGCTCTCCAACAAGACAGAGGCCGCGCCCGCGCAGAATCATCACCGCATGGACATGCTCATGGCGCTCGAGACTGGAATACCCGCCGGGCTCTACTTCGAAATACCGCAGCTCGCAGCCGAGCTGTGGGTCCGCGAAAAGCACCTGGCGTGAAACCGCTTTGAATGGCGCCGAAGCGTTATCTTTATAGGGCAGATTGGGCACCTCTTCCCACCTGTAACCATTCAGAGAGGCGCGCACCAGCGCAGGCTTGGTTTCGCTCATGCTTATTTCCGGTGCTCCAATACGGTGCGGATGAATGCCGCCGTGGCCTCGGTTAGCCGCTCGCGCGCGGCCAGCAGGCTACCGCCGATCAGCAACATCGTGTCGGAGCCATAAAAATCAAGGATGTCCCCCACTCGTTCTAGAGTGATGCCGCCCGCCGGCACGGGCGCGGACGGAAGAAATCCGTTGGCCGGAAACCGCGCATTGTCGGCAATGCGCCGGCACCGCTCGGCGGAATAGCCAAACCGGCCGCCCTGGTGCGGGAAAATCACCCCATCGGCACCGAGCAAGGGAAAAATCTTCCCGATCAGCAATTCGGGGGCGATCTGACCAGACCCGGCCATGGCCGGGTGGGCGAAAAAGGCCAAGTCGGGATTTTCGCGCACGAGCGCTTGCAGCGTAGCCAATCCGGCAATCATCGGGGCAATCATCACGGTGTCGACCCCAGCCTCGCGCGCGATCCGGATGTGGTTGCGCATATCATCAAGACTACCCGAAAGGTTCGGAACGTAATGGGTCGGATGGCCAGTGACGGAAGCAGCTTTCCGCACGGCAGCCGAGCAAGCGCACACTCTCTCAGCGAACGGGGAATACCCCTGGTCGGCCAACCCGTGATCGTCCTTGACGAAATCAATGCCGCCAAGCGCAAACCGCTCGGCAATATCTGCCAGCCTTGCCGCTGAAAGCCCTTGCGGCTTGAGCGCGGAGCATGTCAGGGCTCGGCCCGCAGCCCCCGCGCGCTGGCGCAACCCTGGCAAGCCATGGCGTGGCCCGCCGAAGGAGACGGCGAGGGAAGGGGGAATTTCCAGATCGAATAGCGTTATGTCATCCTGAAGGGAACTATTGCCGAACAGCATATTCAAAAGCTGCCCGGCATCCTCTCCGATTGTCGCAGCCGCAAGACCGATGCGAACCTGAAACTCGCCATTACCCAGCGCTTCAATTCCCTGTACCTCCCCGACGATATCGGATAGAATACGCGGATCATCGATAGCGGCGAGCGGCGCCTCTACGCTTTGCTCGATAGCGAGGCCCAGGGCGCGGTCTTCAATCGATGCCGCTTCGCTTTGTACGCGATAGATCGCTGTGATCCGCGATGCCATGCCTCAGACCGCGATCGGCGTTACGAAAGCTTCCGCCTCAGCGCCTCGTTCACAAGCGCCGGATTGCCCTTTCCTGCCATCGCCTTCATCACCTGGCCTACAAAGAAACCAAACAGCCTTTCCTTGCCTGACTTGTACTGCGCCACCTTCTCGGCGTTCGCGGCCAAGACCTTGTCGACAGCTTCGTCGATCGCCCCGGCATCGGTCACCTGCCGGAGGCCCTTCTTTTCCACGATAATGGCCGGCTCGTCGCCCGTATCGACCATCGCCTCAAAGACCTCTTTGGCGATGCGACCATTGATCGTGCCATCAGCCATGAGATCGAGCAGCTTGCCAAGCGAGGCCGCGGAAACCGGGCTGGTTTCGATTGTGCGCCCCGTACGGTTAAGGGCGGCGAAGAAATCGCCCATGACCCAATTGGCGGCAAGCTTGGCATCCCGCCCTTTTGCGACCGTTTCATAGAATTCCGCCGTCGCCTGCTCGGCCACGAGCACACCGGCATCGTAAGCCGGCAAGCCATATTGCTCCATAAAGCGCCGCCTTTTCGCGTCCGGCAACTCAGGCAGGGTCGCCTTAAGCTCTTCGATCCAAGCTTCATCGAGCACGAGCGGTAGCAAATCGGGATCGGGGAAATACCGATAATCATGCGCATCTTCCTTGGTGCGCATGCTACGAGTGGCGCCGCGGCCAGCATCGAAGAGGCGGGTTTCCTGTTCCACGATGCCGCCCGATTCCCAAACTTGGATCTGCCGCCTTGCTTCGGCTTCGATCGCCTGCATCACGAAGCGAACGGAGTTGACGTTCTTTACCTCGCAGCGCGTGCGGAACGGCTCACCATGCTTACGGACGGAAACATTCACGTCCGCCCGCATCGAGCCCTCCTCCATATTGCCGTCACAGGTTCCGAGATAGCGCAGGATGGTCCGGAGCTTGCGCAGATATGCGCCCGCCTCTTCCGGACTACGCAGGTCGGGCTCACTCACGATCTCCATTAGCGCAACGCCCGCCCGGTTCAGGTCGATATAGGATTTGGTGGGATGCTGGTCGTGCAGCGACTTTCCGGCGTCTTGCTCGACATGTAGGCGAGTCACGCCAATGGGTTTAGTGCTGCAATCGGCGAGTTCGATTTCGATCGTGCCAGAACCAACGATTGGATGCTGGTATTGGCTGATTTGGTACCCGGCGGGCAGGTCGGCGTAGAAGTAATTTTTGCGATCGAACCGGCTGACCACGTTGATATGGGCATTGAGCCCCAGCCCAGTGCGGATCGCTTGCGCCACGCATTCCCGATTGATCACGGGCAGCATGCCCGGGAACGCGGCGTCCACGAAGCTTACTTGCGTGTTCGGGTCACCGCCAAAGTCGGTCGCAGCGCCGCTGAACAGCTTGGCCCGGCTGATCACCTGGGCATGAACTTCCATGCCGATCACGACTTCCCAAAGACCGGTCTCACCTTCGATCGTGTAGCTCATGAGCTAAGCTCCCGCGCGCAGGGATGGCAGTGCTTCAAACCCGGCCGCGCGCTCGATAGCAGCGGCGACCGCAAACACGGTTTCCTCATCGAAAGGCCGACCGAGTACTTGCAACCCCAACGGCAATCCATCGCCATCCAGGCCGGCTGGCACCGACATCCCCGGGACCCCGGCAAGGCTCGCGGGGACGGTGAAAATATCATTCAGATACATCTTCACGGGATCATCCATCTTCTCGCCTTGAGCGAAGGCGGCCGACGGTGCTGTGGGGGTGAGCAGCGCATCAACCCGGGCGAAAGCTTCGGTAAAGTCCCTCAAGATTAGCGCCCGCACCTTCTGCGCCCGCAGGTAATACGCATCGTAATACCCGGCCGAGAGCACATAGGTGCCAATCAAGATCCGCCGCCGCACCTCGGCACCAAACCCTTCAGCCCGGGTGCGCTCATACATATCGCGCAAATCCTCGCCTTCCACGCGTAGGCCGAACCGCACCCCGTCATAGCGCGCCAGGTTGGAGGAAGCCTCCGCGGGCGCAACAATGTAATACGCGGCCAACCCATATTTCGTATGGGGAAGCGAGACCTCGATAATCTCTGCCCCTGCATCCCGGAGCCATGCGAGGCCTTGCTCCCACAGGCGCTCAATCTCCGCCGGCATACCCTCGGCACGGTATTCGCGCGGCACCCCGATCCGCAGCCCTTTGACGCTGCGCCGGCACGCCGCCTCGTAATCCGGCACGGGCCGGTCGATGCTGGTCGAGTCTTTCGGATCGTGCCCGGCCATGGACCGCAGCAGAATGGCGCAATCCTGCACGGTGCGTGCCATCGGCCCGGCTTGGTCCAGCGAAGATGCAAAGGCCACAATGCCCCAGCGGCTGCACCGGCCGTAGGTGGGCTTAATTCCGGCAATGCCGCAGAAGGAGGCAGGCTGGCGGATGGAGCCGCCGGTATCGGTTCCCGTGGCACCCAGGGCGAGCCGGGCGGCAACACCCGCGCCCGATCCGCCCGAAGATCCGCCCGGCACCAGCACGGTAGCCGGGTCACCCTGGCGCTTCCATGGGTTCTCGACTGGGCCGAAAGCGGAGGTGATGTTGGATGAGCCCATTGCGAACTCGTCCAGGTTTGCCTTGCCCAGGAAGACCGCCCCGTCCCGTAGCAGGTTCGCGGTGACGGTGCTTTCGTAAGGTGGGACGAACGGACCGAGGATACGGCTAGCCGCCGTGGTGCGGACCCCCTCCGTGCAGAACAGATCCTTGATGGCGAGGGGTAGACCGAGCAGCGGCCTGTCCTCCCCCCGGCTCCGTGCCGCATCGGCCGCGTCGGCCTGATCCAACGCCCGGTCGGCCATGACCGTGACATAAGCATTGAGCCGCGGATTCAGCGCTTCAATCGCGGTAAGATGCGCCTCGGTCAGCTCCCGAGCGGTAAAATCGCCCCGGCGCAGGCCCTCGCGCGCCGCCGCCAAGCTAAGGTCGGTAAGGCTCACTCGACCACCTTCGGCACAGCGTAGAATGGGCCGGCCCGCTCAGGAGCATTGGACAGCACCTTGTCCGGATAACCGCCGTCAGTCACCGCGTCGTCGCGCATCTTCAGCGCCATCTGGGCGGCGCCGGTCAGCGGCTCCACGCCGTCGATATCCACCTCATTCAACTGCTCGATCCAGCCGATAATGCCGTTCAGCTCCGACTGGATGCGCGGCACCTCGGCGTCTTCGAGCCTTATGCGGGCGAGCGTCACGATCCGGCGAACGGTAGCGGGGTCGAGGGCCATTCAGCTTATCCTTGGATCTAAGAAGGGGCGGGACCATAACGGCGCGCATGCCCCTGTTCAACCTACAGGACCTGCGCGGCCGGCTGGGCCGGAACGAGCGGCTAATCGGGATCGACCCAGGATCGAAAATGATTGGCGTCGCGCTGTCCGATGTGGGCCTCAGCATTGCATCCCCGTACGGGACTCTCCGGCGGCGCCGGCTACGCGATAATGCCGCCGAGGTGCTGGCGATCGCCCGGCGCGAAGGAGCCGGAGGCTTGGTGGTGGGATTGCCGCTCTCGATGGATGGTTCCTTCGGCCCCGCGGCCCAGGCCGCACGGGACTGGGCGCTGGCGTTATCTGCCGCAACCGGCTTGCCTGCCGCACTATGGGACGAGCGGCTCTCCTCGTTTGCCGTCAACCAGTTCCTCATAGAGCAAGCGGATCTGAGCCGCCGCAAGCGAGCCGCCGTCGTGGACCGGGCCGCCGCCGCCTGGATTCTGCAATCGGCGTTGGATGCGACCCGGCCTAGCGGCTCTGATTGACGGCCCCGGCCACCCCGCGCAAGCTTCGCCCCGGGCAGGGTGAGAGGAAGCGGTGCATGGCGATTGACGCCCAAACCTTGCAACAATTGCTCGACACCGTAGCGAGCTTCGTGCGCGAGCGACTCCGCCCGATGGAAGACCGGGTCGCCGAGGAGGATACGGTTCCGTCTGAAGTCATTCAAGAAATGCGCGAGCTGGGCCTATTCGGCCTTTCCATCCCCGAGGAGTACGGCGGGCTCGGCCTGAACATGACCGAAGAGGTTCAGGTTGCGTTCGAACTCGGCCGAACCTCGCCTGCCTTCCGCTCGATCATTGGCACGAATAACGGCATCGGCTCCCAGGGCATCATCATGGACGGCACTGAGGAGCAAAAGCAGAAATACCTCCCCAGGCTTGCGTCCGGGGAGCTCATCAGCTCATTCGCGCTGACCGAGCCCGAAGCTGGATCCGATGCGGCCAGCCTACGCACGTCCGCGCGGCGGGAGGGAGATCATTACATACTCAACGGCACGAAGCGGTTCATCACCAATTCGCCCGAGGCCGGGATCTTCACCGTAATGGCCCGCACCGACCCAGCGAAACCGGGTGGTGCGGGCATTTCGGCCTTCCTAGTGGAGCGCGGCATACCTGGCCTGCAAATCGGCCTTCCGGATAGAAAAATGGGCCAAAAGGGGGCCCATACGGCGGATGTGATGTTCGATGATTGCCGCGTCCCCGCAACCCAACTGCTCGGCGGCGTGGAAGGCCAGGGCTTCAAGACCGCGATGAAAGTGCTGGATCGCGGACGGCTGCATATTGGGGCCGTCTGCGTGGGTGTCGCCGAACGGCTCCTTGGAGATAGCCTGCGTTACGCGGTGGAGCGCAAGCAATTCGGCAAGCCGATCGCGGAGTTCCAGCTAATCCAAGCCATGCTCGCCGATAGCAGAACCGAAGCCTACGCCGCACGATGCATGATCCTGGATGCAGCCCGGCGGAAGGACTCCGGCGAGAATGTCTCTACCGAAGCCTCTTGTTGCAAATACTTTGCAAGTGAGATGGTCGGACGGGTGGCTGACCGGGCGGTTCAGATTTATGGCGGGTCGGGCTACATCGCCGATTTTGGCGTGGAGCGGTTCTATCGCGATGTGCGCCTCTTCCGCCTTTATGAAGGCACGAGTCAAATCCAGCAGCTCGTGATTGCCCGCAACATGATCCGGAGCATTCAATAGGAGGGCACGCCCATGGCGGCGCATTACGACCTCAAGGGGCGCGCGGCGCTGGTCACCGGCGCGGCATCGGGAATAGGGCTTGCGACAGCGACGATGCTGGCGCGGGATGGCGCCCAAGTTGCAATCAATTTCCTCCCAGACGATCCGCGCGGCCGCGATACGGTGGCGCGGCTGCGGGCCGAGGGCCTTGCCGCGATCGACGCGCCTGGCCGGGTAGGGGATGGGCAGGAAGCGGTGATGGTAACGCGCGCGGCCGATCAGCTCGGCCGGCTTGATCTGCTGGTCAATAACGCCGGCACGCCCGGCACCCGCGCCGCCATCCCGCCGGATCGGCTCGACCTGATTACCGATGAGTTATGGGATGCGGTGCTGACCACCAACCTCGTCGGGCTGTTCCGCTGCACGAAAGCCGCGGCGCCGGCCTTGAAGGTCGCCCGTGGAGCGGTCGTGAATGTGGCCTCCATCGCCGGTACTTCGTCTCGCGGCAGCAGCATGGCCTATGCCGCCAGCAAGGCCGGGGTGATCGCACTGACCCGCCATCTGGCCCGCGGCCTGGCCCCCGAGATTCGCGTCAATGCCGTGGCGCCGGGCGCCGTCGATACCGAATGGCAGATCGAATGGACCGAGGCACAGCGGCGGGATTCGGTCGAAAATGCGTTGCTAAAGCGACGCTGCACCGCCGATGACATTGCCGAAGCGATCGTCTTCCTCGGCGTCGGCGCGGCGATGGTTACAGGACAAACGCTTATCGTTGATGGAGGGCTCACCCTATGACCCGGCCAGTTATCATCAGTTGCGCGCTTACCGGCGGCGCGGATAGCGCACACATGAACCCCGCCATCCCGGTAACCCCGGAGCAGATTGCCTCGGAGGCGCTGGCCGCCCGTAAAGCAGGGGCCGCCATCGTGCACATTCATGTGCGCGATCCGAAAACTGGTAAGCCCAGCCGCGATGTCGCGCTCTACCGCGAGACGGTGCACCGCATCCGCGATGCGGGCACGGATGTGATTATCAATCTCACGACGGGGCCCGGGGCTCGCTTTGTTCCAGATGATACTGACCCAACGCGCGGTGGCGAGGGCACCGCCATGGCGACCCCCCAAGAGAGGGTCGCCCATGTTCTAGAACTAAGGCCGGAGATTTGCAGCCTGGATATCGCGACGATGAATTTCGGCGCCCATGCGATGGTGAACATCCCGCGCCATATCGAAATCATGGCTAAAATGATCAGCGACGCCGGGGTCAAGCCGGAGCTCGAAGTGTTCGATCTGGGCCATGTGGTGCTCGCTTCCCGCATGGTCGAGCGGGGCTTATTCGGGGCGCCTCCCTTCTTGCAGCTCTGCCTTGGCATTCCGGGTGGCGCGCCCGCCACCACCGAGGCGATGCTGGTGATGCGCAATGCATTGCCGCCGGGCGCGAATTGGTCGGCTTTCGGGATCTCGCGGCATCAATTCCCAATGGTCGCGCAATCCTTTGTGCTCGGCGGCCAGGTCCGGGTGGGGCTTGAGGACAATCTGTATATCTCGCGCGGCGTTTTGGCCTCGGGCAATGCACAGCTTGTGGAGCGCGCGGTCGCGATCATCGAGAATGTCGGGGCGAGTGTGGCTACGCCCGATCAGGCGCGATCCATTCTGGGGCTTACGGGCGCAGCGGGACGCGCGCAGGCGGAGCCGGAAATTATTGCGGCTTAGCTGTAGTATATTATAAGCGCCCACTGCCTGCGATACTCAGGCTACTTCGTAAGCACGCTGAAGAAGCGGCTGGGCCTTGGCGAAATCTTCCATGCTGCGCATCGAGACCTCCAAGTCACCGGTGCCGAAGTGGCCAATCTTTCGCACATCGCGCGTGAAGCCGGGTTCCAAGATAACAGTATCTGGATTGACTTTGAGATATGCTGTCACAACTCTGGCCTGTGGATATATTTCAATGCAGGCGAAGTTCTTGATTCGTTTGAAAGCAACATAGTTCTTGAGTTCTTTCACCTGCACATCATCGCCTAGGCGAGATAGAAACGCACTTACTGCCTCATAAAGGTCCCGTACGGCGGGCGGGGCACTTGCTAGTCGGTACGGAATGCGCTGACTTACGTAGGGATCCTGGACTGGAGATTTATCTGA
>JAFAHH010000576.1 GCA_019237355.1 Acetobacteraceae bacterium
CGGACCGCTGAGCGATGAATCTCCATCCGACTTCGGCCGAGGGATCGCCGGGCTCGGGGTATGCGGGTTTCGGGCCGCGGGGTATGCGGGTTTCGGTCTGCTTCACTCCCGCGGCAACGATCTGAAGTCAGTTTGCCTTCCATCGGAGCGTCGAGTGTTCTGAGCCTTAAAAATCGATGCAACGGCCGTTCCGTTCCCAATCCCCATAGCGCGTCGGTTCTGGCCCTTTCGGCCCACAAATCTCTTTTGGCTTGCTGACCGGCTTCGGTTCGGCGGGCGGAGGGCGAGTTGGAATTTCAGCTCCGCGGTCCTTCAGCGGTGTGTTCGTCTGCGTCGTCATGCTGCTTTGGTCAGGCGTTTCAGGAAGGCCGACATGCGATGCCGCCGTAGCTCACTTCGCGCCTTCTCATCGGTTGTCATGTAATTGAGCTGGATACTATATCGCGTACCGACAAACCTCTCGTGCCCGTGCCATGAGTTGGGCGAATTGGGAAACACCAGCAAGGTGCCATTCACGGGCGGCACTTCGACTGCGTAAGCATCGAGATCATCCGCGCTGCGCAGCAACCGAAGGCAGCCTTGGTGCGCCGGCCATGCATCGCCCTCCTGGTTCAAATAGAGCAGCACGGTAATCCGCTTGGCCGGCGAGTCACGATGGATGTGACCGTCGCGCTCATTCGTCCATCCCCGCAAGGTTAGCATCGTGGGGGCACCGCTCAGATCGAGCTCGAACAGCCCAGCGATGGCCTGCCGGAACTCGGGGCCCTCCAGCGCCTCGACCAAGGCTCGCGCCGCTGGGCCGAGCCGGAGCGATTCGGCCGGATAGGAGCCCCGCCTCCCAATGGGCGGCAGGTCGCTTAACACCGCACTGAGCGCAGCCGGCGGCACGAAATCCGGCACCACTACATGGGGGAAGGGATCACTTGCAACGGGCGTGGAGTGCAGCCGGGTAAAATCGAGATCGACCATGCAGCGCATTTAGCACGCGTCCGCGCGCCGGCAATGGTTCAGGTTCGCAGATCAGGCTTCGGCTTCTGGATTACCATGGTGGAGAGATATTGCGCGCAAGCGGGGGCGGTGTCGTCGCAGCAAGCTGGCGTGTCGCGCCCAGTGAAAGCAACGCGATCGGCCCGGTAACCAGCATCGCTGCAGAACGGAAGGCTCGCGGGAGGCAGAGGCGGGGCTCCTGCGGCCTGTGCTGAAAGCGCCACACCCGTCATCAAAGCCGCAGCAATCAGTATATTCCTCATTGCCTTCGATCCCGGTTTATGCATTCTGCGCGAGGACGAACGGCTGAATGCTTGTTTGGTTTGCGTCCGCTCGCGGGTCGTTGATGCGCGAGCCGTCATGCGTTACGTCGCAGCGCACAAATGGACCAGCAGGCAAGCATCTTCCCCGACCAGCTCCGAAACGGACCGCTCCCAGCATATCGCGCACGTGTCGCAGGCGGGCTACTGGCCCCAGACCCCGCCCAGGAGCTCGCTGCCGAACGCCTACAAAATCTCTGGATCAAGCTAAGTGGTTATGACCCCCCGCTTAGGCCAGCGAATGGGAGTATTCTCGCGCGCTTTTTACGTCGCAAACCCACCGATGAGGCGGGCGAGGATCGCCCTAACGGCCTCTACTTGGTCGGCGAAGTAGGGCGCGGCAAATCCATGCTGATGGACCTGTTCTTCGCGTCCGCGCAGGTCGCTCGGAAGCGGCGGGTGCATTTCCATCGCTTTATGCAAGAGGCGCACGCCCGCCTGCATCAGTGGCGGCGCGCGAATCCGGAGGGCGACGATCCTATTCCACCGCTTGCTGACCAGGTGGCGCAGGAGGCCGCGCTTCTGTGCTTCGACGAGTTTCAAATCAACGACATCGCCGATGCGATGATTCTCGGCCGACTGTTCCAGGCCCTGTTCGAGCGCGGTGTGGTCGTTGTAGCCACGTCCAACACGGCGCCCGACGACCTATTCAAAGGCCAACCCGGCCGTGATGCGTTCCTCCCGTTCATCGCTCTCATAAAGCAGCGCCTCGACGTGCTGGCGCTCGATGCCGGGCCCGATTATCGGCGGGCGCGTATTCGCGGCATGCCGACCTGGTTCATGCCGGCCGACGAACGGGCGCGTGCCGCGCTTGACCGGGCTTTTGCCGAGCTGACGGGGCATGCTCCAGCTAAGCCGGACCGGCTGACCGTTATGGGACGGAGCCTAACCATACCCCTGGCCGCGGCAGGCGTAGCCCGGTTCGATTTCCAGGCCCTCTGCGGCGCCGCGCTCGGACCGGGCGACTACGTGGCCTTGGCCACGCATTTCCATACGCTGATCCTCGACGCCATCCCCGTCCTCTCCGCTTCCGAGTACAACGAGGCGCGGCGTTTCATAACTTTGGTCGATGCCCTTTACGACCACCGGGTGAAGCTCGTTGCCTCGGCCGATGCGCCGCCGGACCAGCTTTACCAGCAAGGTGAGGGCATGCACATGTTTGTCCGAACGGCCTCACGGCTTGAAGAGATGCAGGGCCAGGACTGGCTCGCCTTGCCGCACCTGACCTGATCTTGCCGCAGCCTGGGTTTCGGGCTTAGCTCCCAGCACGCTTCGAGCGCTGCTCCCCGTCCGAGGAAATCCCATGGCCCGAAACAAAATCGCTCTCATCGGCGCCGGCAACATTGGCGGCACCCTGGCTCATCTGATCGGCCTCAAAGAGCTCGGCGATGTGGCTCTGTTCGATGTGTTTGGCGGCGTGGCCGCGGGAAAGGCCCTCGACATCATGCAATCGGGTCCGGTGGACGGGTTCGATGCGGTGATGACGGGTGGGTCGGATTACAGCGCCATAAAAGAATCTGATGTCGTTATCGTGACGGCCGGGTTCCCGCGCCAGCCCGGCATGTCGCGCGACGATCTGATCGGCAAGAATGCCGGCGTCATTGCCCAAGTCGCTGACGGCATTAAAACCCATTGCCCGAATGCGTTCGTAATCGTCATCACCAACCCGCTCGATGCGATGGTTTGGGTGATGCAGATGAAATCCGGCTTGCCGCACCAGCGCGTGGTCGGCATGGCTGGGGTGCTCGATAGCAGCCGTTTCCGCCTTTTCCTGGCCCAGGAATTCAATGTCTCGGTCGAGGATGTTACGGCCTTCGTGCTGGGGGGCCATGGCGATTCAATGGTGCCGCTGACCCGGTACTCCACGGTTGCCGGAATCCCAGTCCCCGACCTGATCAAAATGGGCTGGACCACGCAGGAACGGATCGACGCCATCGTGCAGCGAACCGCCAATGGCGGCGGCGAGATCGTAAAGCTGCTCGAGAAGGGCAGCGCCTTTTATGCGCCCGCGGCATCGGCCATCGCCATGGCCGAGAGTTACCTCAAGGATAAAAAGCGCGTCCTGCCCTGCGCGGCTTACCTAACTGGCCAATATGGCATCAATGATCTCTACGTCGGGGTCCCGGTGGTGATCGGCGCTGGCGGCGTGGAACGGATCGTGGAAATCGCGCTGAATGAACAAGAACGCGCGGCCTTTACCAAATCCTGCGACGCGGTGCGCGAGCTGATCAATGCCTCCAAACAGCTTGTGAGCTAGCGCATGAATATTCACGAATATCAGGCGAAGGAGCTGCTGAAAGCCTATGGCGTACCCGTGCTCGAGGGTCGAGTGGCGTGGACGCCTGAGGATGCCGAAGAGGCTGCGAACGCCCTCCCCGGCCGGGTCTACGTGGTCAAAAGCCAGATCCATGCAGGCGGCCGGGGCGCGGGTCATTTCCCCGACGACCCCAGCGGCAAGGGGGGCGTGCGGGTGACCCGGTCCCCGGGCGAAGCGCGCCAAGCCGCGGACGCAATGATTGGCCACACCCTGGTCACGAAACAAACCGGCCCGGCCGGACGGGTCGTGCACCGGGTCTATGTGGAAGCGGGATGCGAGATTGCGCGCGAGCTTTACCTCGCCGCGCTCATCGACCGCACCACCTCGCGCGTAACCTTCGTCGCCTCTACGGAAGGCGGCATGGAGATCGAGGAGGTGGCGGCCCAGTACCCGGAGAAGATCCTTCGCTCCGCGATCGATCCCGCGGTGGGAATCTCCGCTTTCCATGGAAGGCGCCTTGGTTACGGGCTGGGCCTTGAGGGCAAGCAGGTCGCCGCCTTCGGCAAGCTGGTACAGGGGATGTATCAGGCCTTTACCGGGCTCGATTGCTCGATCGTGGAAATCAATCCGTTGGTTCTCACTCGGGATGGGTCGATCGTGGCGCTGGACGCCAAGGTGAGCTTCGACGACAACGCCCTCTTCCGCCATCCTGAGCTGCAGAAGGTGCGTGACGAGGCCGAAGAAGATCCGAAAGAGCTGGAAGCCTCGAAATACGATCTGAACTACGTCGCGCTCGACGGCAATATCGGCTGCATGGTCAACGGCGCCGGCCTGGCCATGGCGACGATGGACATCATCAAGCTCTACGGCGCGTCACCGGCGAATTTCCTCGATGTCGGCGGGGGTGCGACCAAGGAGCGCGTTTCCGCAGCTTTCAAGATCATCCTCTCAGACCCGAAGGTCGAGGGCATCCTGGTAAACATATTCGGCGGCATCATGCGCTGCGATGTCATTGCCGAGGGCATCGTCGCCGCCGCGCGCGAGGTTTCGCTCAGCGTTCCGCTTGTGGTGCGGCTGGAGGGAACGAACGTCCAGCTCGGTAAGGACATCCTGGCCAGGTCGGGCCTCAAAATCATCGCCGCCGATAATCTGGCGGACGCCGCCGAGAAAATCGTCAAGGCTGTAGGGGAGGGTCGCTGAGATGGCGATTCTCGTCAATTCCGAAACGCGCGTAATTACCCAAGGATTCACCGGCGCGCAGGGTACGTTTCACTCGGAACAGGCGATCGCCTATGGCACGAAGGTGGTCGGCGGCGTTACCCCCGGTAAAGGCGGAACCACGCATCTTGACCTGCCGGTTTTCGATACCGTGGCCGAGGCGCGGGAAAAGACTGGGGCTACGGCGACTGGCATCTATGTTCCGCCTCCCTTCGCTGCCGACGCTATACTCGAGGCGATAGATGCCGAATTACCGCTCATTGTTTGCATCACCGAGGGCATTCCCGTACTCGACATGGTGCGAGTCAAACGCGCCCTCGCAGGATCGAAATCGTGTCTCGTTGGTCCGAACTGCCCTGGGGTGATCACGCCGGATGCCTGCAAAATCGGCATCATGCCGGGACATATCCACAGACGTGGTAGCGTCGGCATCGTCTCCCGCTCCGGTACTCTCACCTATGAGGCTGTGGCGCAGACCACGGCCGCCGGGTTGGGGCAGAGCAGTTGCGTGGGCATCGGCGGCGACCCAGTCAAGGGCGCCGATTTCATCGAAATATTGGAGATGTTCCTCGCCGATAATGAAACCAAGCAGATCGTCATGATTGGCGAGATCGGCGGGCAAAGTGAAATCGATGCCGCCCAGTTCCTCGCCCGGTCGAACGTGAAGAAACCTACAGTTGGGTTTATCGCCGGGGTGACCGCGCCACCGGGCCGCCGCATGGGGCATGCTGGCGCAGTGATCAGCGGAGGGCGTGATACGGCCGAGGCTAAGATGGAAGCTATGCGTCGCGCGGGCATCCACGTTGCGGAAAGTCCGGCCGCTCTTGGTAGTGCGATGGTAAGGGCGCTGAAAGGCTGAACCCGTCCCTTATATAAACGCTTCTTATTAACCACTTCGCGACTGACCCGTCCGGTCCCGGGCATCCGGGCCGGCTACCGGTGGGAGGGAACTTACCGATAATGCCAGGTGTTGACATGCTCGCTTCGGCCTTTAGCGGCGCGAATGCGGCTTTTCTAGCTAATCTCTATGCCAAATGGATTGCCGACCCGAACGCGGTCGACCCAAGCTTTCGTGAGCTATTCGCCGCCCTCAATGACGAGGCCCGGGCGGTGCTAACGGATGCCGCTGGCGCCTCCTGGGCCCCGAGGCGCTTCGAGTTCGGCATCCCCGAGGTGACTGCGCCCGCGCCGAAGAAGGCGGCCCGCGCGGGGGAGGGAGGGATCACGCTCGAGGCGGTCCGCGCCGCGGTAACGGACTCAATCCGGGCGCTGATGGTGATCCGCACCTATCGCGTGCGCGGCCATTTGGAGGCCCGGCTTGATCCGCTAGGACTGCAAGTACCCAAACCGCATCCCGAGCTCGATCCCAAAAGCTATGGTTTCACCGATGCCGACTGGGACCGCCCGATTTACATTGATTACGTGCTCGGCCGCGAGACCGCGACCTTGCGCGAAATCATGCAGATCCTCCGCGAGACCTATTGCGGGCCGATCGGGGTGGAGTTCATGCACATTCAGGATCCTGGGCAAAAAGCCTGGATCCAGCGCAAGGTGGAAGGCACGAACTGGCGAGCCGAATACACCCCCGGCGATAAGGAAAAAATTTTCCGCGAGCTGACCGGAGCCGAAGCTTTCGAGGTGTTTTGCCAAAAACGCTACGTCGCCACGAAGCGGTTCGGCCTGGAAGGCGGCGAAGCCCTGATCCCTGCCGTCCATGCCGCAATTGAAACCGTGGCGCGGGCTGGGGTGCGGGAAGTCGTCATCGGCATGCCGCATCGGGGCCGGCTGAACACGCTAGTAAACATCGTGCAAAAGCCGCTTCCCGCCGTGTTCAGCGAGTTCGGGGGCGAAAGCTTCAAGCCAGATGACGTCCAAGGTTCGGGGGACGTGAAATACCACCTCGGCACCTCGGCGGATGTGGATATCGAGGGCACCACGGTGCATATTTCATTGCAGCCGAACCCGTCTCACCTGGAAGCGGTTGATCCGGTGGTGGTCGGCAAGGTGCGGGCCCGCCAGGACCAGGCCGGGGATACCAAGGAGCGCCGTTCGGTGATGGGCATTCTGATGCACGGCGACGCTGCCTTTGCCGGCCAGGGCCTAGTCTATGAAACCCTCGCGATGAGCCAGCTAATTGGCTACCGCACCGGCGGCACAGTGCATCTGGTGGTTAACAATCAAATCGGCTTCACCACTGTCCCCGCGCATGCCTTCTCCGGACTATACTGCACCGATGTGGCGAAATCGATCCAGGCGCCTATTTTCCATGTAAACGGGGATGATCCTGAAGCCGTGGTGTTCTGCGCGCGCACGGCCGCCGAGTTCCGGCAAGAATTCGGCACTGACGTGGTGCTGGATTTGGTCTGCTACCGCCGCCATGGCCATAACGAGACGGATGAGCCGGCCTTCACTCAGCCGGTCATGTACCGTGCCATCCGCAACCATAAAACCACTCGCACGCTCTATGCCGAGCGCTTGGCGCAACAAGGTGCAGTTTCCGCGGAGCGCGCCAAAGCCATTTGGGACGAGGTGGTCCAAACTCTCGAAGAGGGATACGCGGCGGGCAAATCGTACCGGCCGAACAAGGCCGACTGGCTGGAAGGATACTGGACGGGTATTAAGCAAGCGGATGAACAGGGAGATCAAGAGGAAGGCGACACCGCCGTTGCCTCAGCTACCCTCAAGCAGATTGGCGAGGCGCTCGTCCACGTGCCGGAGGGTTTCGACCTCAACCCGAAAATCGCGCGCCAGCTTGAAGCCAAGCGCGCCATGGTCGAAAGCGGCGAAGGCATCGACTGGGCTACGGCCGAGGCCCTTGCTTTTGGCTCCCTGTTGCTCGAAGGCCACAGGGTGCGGCTCTCGGGTGAGGACTCCCAGCGCGGCACATTCAGCCAGCGCCACGCGGTTCTGGTGGATCAAACCAATCAGAACGAATACGTGCCGCTGAATAATATAAGTGAAAACCAAGCCCGCATCGAAATTTACAACTCGTTGCTGTCGGAAGTGGGGGTGCTTGGCTTTGAATATGGCTATACCCTTGCCGATCCGCGTAGCCTGGTGATGTGGGAAGCGCAATTCGGCGACTTTGCGAATGGCGCGCAGGTGATCATCGATCAGTTCTTGGCGAGCGGTGAGACCAAATGGCTGCGCATGTCGGGGCTTACCTTGTTGCTGCCGCACGGTTATGAAGGCCAGGGACCGGAGCACTCGTCAGCGAGGCCAGAGCGCTATCTGCAGCTTTGCGCCGAGCATAACATGGCGGTTTGTAATCTCACCACGCCGGCCAACTACTTCCACGCCCTGCGCCGGCAATTAAAGCGCAACTACCGCAAGCCGCTGGTGCTCATGACGCCGAAATCGTTGCTGCGGCATAAGCTCGCCGTTTCAAGCCTTGCGGAGTTGGCGGAGGGCAGCTCCCTGCAGACGGTAATCCCGGAGGCCGATGCGATCGATCCAGCCCAAGTGCGGCGGATCGTCTTGTGCAGCGGGAAGGTTTACTATGACTTGCTGGCCGAAAGGCGTGAGGCAAGGACTGAGAACGTGGCGATCGTTCGGGTCGAGCAGCTCTACCCATTCCCAAAGCGCAGCCTGCTGAGCGTTGTTTCGGCTTACAGCAATGCCGAGGAGGCCGTTTGGTGCCAGGAGGAGCCGGAGAATATGGGCGCCTGGCATTATATCGATCGCAGGCTGGAAAATGTGCTCAAGCAGGCGGGGCTGAAGGCGAGCCGGCCTCAGTTTGTCGGGCGCCGCCCGGCGGCAAGTCCGGCGACCGGCCTCGCCAGAACCCACGCCGCGGAGCAAGCGGCGCTCGTCAACGCGGCGCTCGCCGCATAGCCGGGAATGGACCGATGCTGGCGGAGATCAAAGTTCCCTCATTAGGCGAAAGTGTCACCTCAGCGACGGTTGCCCGCTGGATGAAACAAGCTGGCGAGGCGGTCGACGCTGATGAGCCGGTCGTTGAGCTTGAAACCGACAAAGTAACCGTTGAGGTAAATGCTCCTGCATCGGGCGTCATAAGTATAATTAGTGCCCAAGAGGGGGCGGAGGTCGAGGTCGGCACCGTGCTGGCCGAGGTGGATACAGAAAAATCCGCTGCACCCGGCTCACGGCCAGCCGGGTCCCAGGCGGCGTCCACCGCCCGGCCGCAACCGGCCCAGGTGCCGTCGCCCGAGATGGAGGGGCCGGCGGCAATGCCGCGCGCCGGCGTCAATCCGCCGCCCCGGCCAACAGGTCCGGTTTCCCGCCCAGCCACACCGCCTTCTGACCTCGCTTCCGCCGAGGCCCACCCGCCCATGCCCTCCGCCGCTAAGATCATGACGGAGCAGCATCTCAGCCCCGCTCAGATCGGCGCAGGCTCTGGCAAGGATGGGCGAATCACCAAGGGCGATGTTATCGCCTTCCTCTCCCGGCCCCAGCCCGCCCAGCCGGCAGCCGCACCGGCACCAGCCCCGGAGGCCCGCGCCCCAGAGGCTGATCGCCCACAGGAGGAGCGGGTCAAAATGACCCGGCTACGCCGCACCATCGCTGCGCGGCTGAAGGAAGCCCAGAACACCGCCGCCATGCTCACCACCTTTAACGAGGTGGATATGAGCGCGGTGATGGCGCTGAGGGCCGAATACCGTGATGCTTTCGAAAAGCGTCACAAAGGCGTCCGGCTTGGTTTCATGTCGTTCTTTGTGAAAGCCTGCGTGGCCGCGCTTAAGGAATTCCCGGCGGTGAACGCGCAGATCGACGGTGACGAGATCGTCTACAAGAACTACGTGCATATGGGGATTGCCGTTGGTGGCCCGTCCGGACTTGTCGTTCCCGTGATTCGCGATGCCGGTCGCATGGGCTTCGCCGGAATTGAAAAGGCTATCGCCGATTTCGGCCGGCGCGCGCGTGACGGCGCATTGAAGCTCGAAGAGCTTGCCGGGGGCACGTTCAGCATCACCAATGGCGGCATATACGGCAGCCTTATGTCGACCCCGATCCTCAATCCGCCCCAATCCGGCATTCTCGGCATGCACAAGGTCCAGGACCGGCCAATGGCTCTCGGCGGCAAAATTGAGATCCGGCCCATGATGTATCTCGCGCTGTCCTACGACCATCGCATCGTCGACGGCAAGGAGGCGGTTTCCTTCCTTGTCCGCGTGAAAGAAGGCGTGGAAGACCCGCGCCGCCTGCTGCTGGATCTGTGACATGGCTGACGCATTCGACCTGATTGTCATTGGCGCCGGGCCGGGCGGCTATGTTTGCGCCTTGCGCGCGGCGCAGCTCGGCATGAAGGTCGGATGCGCGGAAAGGCGCGACACTCTCGGCGGCACGTGCCTGAATATCGGCTGCATTCCTTCAAAGGCACTGCTGCTATCATCAGAGAATTTCCATGCCGCTGAAGCCCAGTTCGGGCAGCACGGTATCGTTCTCGACGGCATCAAGCTCGATCTCGACCGCATGATGGCGCGCAAGAATGAGGTGGTTACTGCGAATGTGAAGGGCGTCGAGTTCCTTTTCCGCAAGAACAAAGTGGCATGGCTGAAGGGGACAGGCCGGATCGCAGCACCCGGCCGGGTCGATGTGGATGGTACGGAGTATCAAGCCAAAAACATCGTGATCGCCACAGGCAGCGAAAGCACGCCGCTGCCGGGGGTCGATGTGGACGAGCGGGCAATTGTGACCTCCACGGGTGGGCTGGAGCTCGATTCTGTCCCGAATCGGCTAGTTGTCATCGGAGCTGGCTACATCGGCCTCGAGCTGGGTAGCGTTTGGCGACGCCTTGGCTCGGACGTGACGGTGATCGAGTTCCTCGACCGTATCGTGCCTGGCATGGACGAGGAGGTTGCCCACGCCTTTCAGCGAGTTCTAACCAAACAGGGCATGAAGTTCCGGCTGAGCAAGAAGGTCACCAGCGCGCGCCGGGGAAATGAAGGGGTGACGCTCACCATCGAGCCGGCCCAAGGCGGTGAGGCGGAGCAGATGCTAGCTGATGTTGTGCTCGTCTCTATCGGGCGCCGGCCCTATACGGGGAATAC
>JAFAHH010000632.1 GCA_019237355.1 Acetobacteraceae bacterium
CATCGTCGATGCATCGTCATAAACTTGGCCCCTCCGCTGGCCATGACCCTTCGTGGCCGAGGCGGACGGATGCTGGATGAGGCGGAGCAAGCGCGGGCGCAAGCGATGCGTTCAAAGGGGTATCACCGGCGCCGGTTTGCGATGGCAACGTTGCCGAACGCGCACCCGCCAGCGGGGCGGACTGCCAGAAGGATCGCGCGGCTGTCGCGACCCTCACGCCCCGTGCAAAATTCGTGCAGACCGTGTGAAAACTCCATGCCGTAACGGCAACAGGCAAGATTCGACCCGCACGAGCTCTCTATCGACATAAACTTGCGCGGACGCCGCGGCGCGGGGTTCCATCTTGCGCGCCGATCCTCTGCGTTCGCGTTTTCACACGGCCTGCTTGATTGATGCACCGGACCTATCGTCGGTAACTTGCTAGCTTTCGCGCCAGCAAGGTCTCGGGAGAGAGTTGCTTTGGTGATCACTGACCGGGCGCGCAAACAGAATATCAACTGATCCGCCCGCCCAGGCTGCGCGGGTGGGAGGATTTTTACCTGACTGGCCGTCAGCCTTTCACCGGCGAGGTCGTCCCGAATACGCGACCCGATAGGTCGGTCAGGAATGCGAACACTCCGGGGACGTTGATCCCTGCCAGCAGCGCTATCGCGGACAGCCCGAGGACGTTCGTTGAATCCTTGTTGTTTATATAACTTGCGAACACCCCGATGATGGCGCCGAACACCAGGCCGCGGACAGCGCCAAAGCTGAGGGTGCTCCGGTCGGTGTAGGTGACTAGCGAGGCGTCGATCTTCCGGCCAAGCGAGAACAACGCAGCCATGGCAGCCCCGATGAATGCGTAGAGGCAGGGAAGCACGGAGTTGGTTACCACTGACATGATCGACGCTGCAACACTCGCCGAATCCTGCACCAGGAGCCGGGCCAATAGCGGGCAGCCGCCGGACTTGTCAGCCGGAACCTCGTGCTGCAGGTAGGCGTGCTGAATGACGTGGCAGAATGTCGGGTCGATGACCTTACCCTCTTCCTGCACTGCGCTGTCGATCCATCCAGCAAACCATGCGATGGGATTGAGGACACGGCCCTCCTTATGAGCCACGCGTATCCGGAGGTGCTCGTGCGTGAACGGGCTGGCCCAGGATTTGAGCCTCGCGTCCTCTGACCACACCCGCATCAGCGCCCAGCGCCACTGCCGACATGCCGAGGCGATTGTTTGCACTCCTGTGCCGGTGGCAGCGGTGGAAGGCAAGGTAGGCACATCTAAAGCGGGCGCCGCCGATGCCACGAGCGCCTGGCCTACGGGCCGGGAGGGAAGCTGGACTGTAAGTTCGGAGGTGCAGATCTGCATGGCGATGTTGGAGCTGAGCTGAACCTTAGGCACCGGCACATCTCCAGCTACCGATGCGTGCTGCTCGATGACCAAGTTAGCCTCCTCAAGGTGCTTCAGGGCGGTGTTGGCGTCATGGAGAATCAACTGCCCGACCGTGATGTATATGGTGAGCGAGACGGTCACGAGCGCTACGGCGCACACCAGCCGCTCGAGCCGCCTGGCGCTTTTTGCAAGCCAGCGGGCTGAGTTGAAACATTTCAGCCCGGGCTCTTGCCCGGGGGACTTCTGCTTCCCGCCCGCCTGGCTCGACCGGATTTCGGTGTAGTTCCGTGTGATCTCAATCGATTCGACAGTCGCTGGGGCAGCGACCGCCGCGAGGAAATCCCTGGCCCATTCCAGGAAGGATACCTCGTCAGGGGTCAGGTCCTTCCCGGCTTCAAGATTACAGGAAGCCTCACTCAGCTTCTTGTTGAACGCGCCGTAACTAGTTTCCGGCGGCACGCCTATCTGTCCGAGGTGGCTCGACAGCTTCGACCGTGTGTCCTCAAACTGTGCCTGTAGGCGGTTGTTGCTCTGTCTCCCGAGATAGCCCAGCAGAACGGAAATTTCCCACAGCAGTTCGCGCATTTTGCTCTTGTAACACATGGGGCAGCCCTCCCTGCGCCCGATGGTGCAACACTCTGGACGGCGGTAGTGTGACATAGGTAACGTTCTGGTACAGTCTTGTGACAAAGGTAACGTTATGGTGCAATCTCAGGCGGGTGATGAGATTCATCGAACTCATGGCCCGCCTTTCAGGGCTGAGATCGCCACCACCGGAGCGCCCAGATTGCGGCTCCGGCCGGCGCTCGCGGCGCGCCGATGCGCCAACCAAGCAGCTTACCGTTGCGGTGCCCGAAACTGCAACCGTGCGCTGCTGGCCTATCGCCTGATTAGGCCGAGCCGCTTCGGTGCCATCCGAAATATATCCAAGGAAACACGGGCGTTATTTTGATTCAGATCAAGGGAGGATTTAGCTTGTACGCCGAGCCAGGCTATAAGCGGAGACGAGGAGCCGAAGAGGCGGCACGGCCACGCCAACCGAAGAGCCTTTCACGCATACCCGACGTATGGTCATCCGGGCTATATACGGGTAGAAGCACGCGCGACCCGTTCAGCTTCGCGGCCGCCGGCAATCTGGAGCTACCAACCTCAAAGGAGCCCCCTGATGAAGGACAAAGTGATTGCAAGCAAGATCGGGTTGCGTCGCCATTATGGCCGCAAAATCTTTCTTGCTACCTCAATGGTCGGTGCACTGGCTTGCGGGCCGTCCGTGCACGCACAAATCAATCCATTCCGGGGCTATAGGGGGCCAACGCTCACCCGAGAGGACCTCGACGCAGGGTCCGCCGCCGCGCGAAAGCTCCTGAACCGTGAGCCAGCTTCGGTTGGGGACACCGAGAGCTGGACTGCACCGAACACCGGCAATCGCGGAACGTTTACGATCCAGAGAGTGTTCGAGCGATCGGGCATGCCTTGTCGTGCCCTCGCATCCGAGGTGGTCCATAAGCGGCCGCAGACCAAACGCGACTTCACATTAACCTATTGCCGCATCGCATCAGGGGAATGGAGGTTATCCCACTGACGACATTGACCCTCGCCAAACTTTCTGGCGAGAGTGAATGAAACATTGCAAACGGGTTCGTCATGATCCGACGGGCAATGCCCTACCTCATTGGCGCTGCGCCGTTGTTTACTGCATTCGGCATTGCGCATGCTGAACCGGCGTGCGTGGGCACGATCTCCGGGTCAACGCTCGGGGACATTGCCCGCGATACGCCGGTGGCACTGGAGCGTTCGCATGATATAACGGAGAGCCAGGAACTGAGCGGCGCTTTCGAGCAAGGTTTCCGCGACGCTGGGGGCGTGGTCGATAGCGGGGCGCCGGCCCGGATGATCGTCGCTTACTTATTACATGGGCCCGCCGGAACCCCGGGCGCCAACCAAACATTTGCCACCTTAAGCGCGCTTACCCAGGCGCTCCAGGCCCAAGGCGGCAATCCTAGAGTTACCCTGACAGTTACAGTCGCCAATTTCCCTTCTGGGACGGTCGTCTGGGTCGGCTCAGTTGTATGTAAGATTCAAACCAGGAACTTCCTAATGTTGGCCCACGACCTCGGAGGCGTTGTTGCGCGAAGCCTGGGCCGTTCCATGCAAGACGAGGCTATCCAGTAGCGGTTCCTGCCCACAATGGGGTCCTATACCGGGGCTGCGCCTGGCGTGCCAGCGGGCTAGAGCGCGATGGCTTGAGGCGGAATCGTCGGACAGCCTGAATCGCGCTCTGAAAACCAAAGTTCCTAGAGCGGGGTGGCCTCCTTAAGGTCATCGCGCTCTAGGGCCTGTTGAGATACATTCATCGTGATCCGATCACAGCAGCCGCAAGATGGATTATCCCCGCGAAACTCTCGTCGGTCTTGTCGCTCCGCATG
>JAFAHH010000640.1 GCA_019237355.1 Acetobacteraceae bacterium
GATCACATCGACCTCTTGCGGGAACGCCTGCAGCACCGACTCGAGCGCCCGCACAGTATCCATGAATTGCGGGCCACCCGCGATCACCGAGTGGACCACGACCGGCTTGCCCTGCCCGATAAGAAGCGCAGGAATATCATGATCGATTAGATAGCTGCTGAACTGGATGAAGCCGGACGCGCCATTATCGACGACACAGTGCGTGGGGGCCTGAACCAGCTGCTCGACCAGATCATCGAGCTTATCGATGTCTAGGAGCGACTTGTCATCCTGCCGGAACATCGGCACCTCGATGGCATTCAAGGCTTTGATCTGCGAGAGCGACCGGTTGCCGGGATCGACATCAAAGCAAAGAGGTGGCTCGCCCTTTTCGGCGAGGTACTGAGCAATCAACGAGGCGACGAGCGTCTTGCCAACCCCGCCCTTGGCTTGCAGGACGAGATGAACCTTTTTCACGGCCGGCTCACTTTTTGGCCCAGTCGGGTCCAATGAGTCGCTCGAAGTCATCCGGCTTTTCCGAGGGGTCGTGCTTGAATTTGCGGCGTCCTGATGGCTGTCCGGCATTGACTGATCCTTGGTGGGTGGAGGCTGATGGTGGGGCGACGCGAGTCGGCTGCGTGGCCGGCTGATGATGGGGAGGTGGGGCAATGTGCGGCGCTGCCGGCTGACCGCCCCGGATGATCGTGGTCACATAGCGATGGAACTGCTGGTACGACATGCCCAGCTTTTCCGCGCGCCTCTCGTAGACCGCCTTAATCGGCCAGCCGGCATTGAGTTCCGCCTCCACCTCTGCGCGATGGGCTAGGAAGGCGACTCGGGCAACGCCCTTCATCCGTTTTTCAGGCGGCGACTTACCCATGAAGGGGATTTTCGTGGATCATGCGCGACCATCCGTGACCTTCCGAGAGGCCGGATGAGATTACAGGGGAGCACGGGCGATTCGCTGCGACTTTCCGGCAGCATACGAGAGCAAACCGTATAATCTCATTTGTTCTCGGAGAGGCTGCTATAATCCTTGAGGAAGGAGCAGCTGCCACCAGCCGTCGATCTCCGCGTGAGGCGCGGTTACGCACTGCTCGCGGAGAACGGCATCGTTTCCGCCGCTCAGCAGTGGATAGCGCCCGTTTACCTGACACTGCTTGGGTGATCCCGTCCGGCGGGCGGCCGCCAATCGCCGGCGCGCTGCCGGGCCGTCCAGGCATAGCGCGCATCGCCATCCAGCACATGCACATGGTCGCGTAAGCGGTTGCGCTCCAGCCAAGCCACCGCGGCCTCCAGCTCAGCCAGGCTCATTTCCGCGCGCGCCTTGCCGCCCAGAACGCGCTTCAGCGTCGCGTTGTAGCGGTGATACAAGCTGTGCCGGCCGCCCCCGGCCTGCATTTCGCCCTCGTCCTCGACGGCCTGTGCGGCGATCAGCTCACTGACCTTTTGGCGTAACCGGCGCTCGGCCGCGCTTGGCGGCTCCAACGTGCTTCCCTCGGCTTCTTCTTGCTCGCGCCGGCGCAGGATCAGCCCGGGACCGGGGCAAAGGGTGCTGAGGCGCAAGGTCAGCGCATTGCTTTCGAGCGGCACGATGCCAGCCCGCTTTTGCCCGGCCAGTTCCCGTCGTAGCCAAAGCGGCAGATCGGATTGCGGTCGCGCGGGCTTGGGCTTGCGCGCCAATGTGGCCTGCTCCGTCTCCATCCGGCGCCGGAAGGTGTCGAACAGGGGATCGTCAGGGTGGAACACGAGCGCCCTCTGCTCCTCATAGGACCCGGCGTTTGGATCCACGCGCGTGGCACGCGCAATCATCTGCTCGAGCCAGGGCCGGCTGCGGATGTGCGTGAGCGCCGCCACCACGGCCACCTCAGGCGCGTCCAGCCCCTCATAGGCCATTGCGACCGTGACCAGGATCGAGGGCTCGGCGCGAAGCCGGAAGGCAGCCAGCGCCTCATGTGCATCCCGCTCATCCGAGGTTGCCAGGCGCACGGTTCCTGCTTGCTTCTGGGGCACCCAGCCCCGGAGGACGGCGAGATAGCGCCGGGCCTGCTCCTGATCGGGCGCAACAACCAGCAGCTTGCCCAGGCCACGCAAGGCGTGGTCCGCGCCGCCATTCGCTG
>JAFAHH010000656.1 GCA_019237355.1 Acetobacteraceae bacterium
AATCCTTCAACACATGAATGCGTGGAATACGACGGCCAACGTGCTGTTTGTGGAAACCCTCGGGCAGGCGCAGGTGCGCATTGCGCGCCAGGATGGTCCGAATGGCGGCTTCTGGTCTTTCCTTGGCACAGATATTCTAAGTATCGAGGCAGATCAGCCCACGATGAACCTCGAAGGGTTCACCATGGACACTCCTGAGTCGGAGTTTCACAGAGTAGTTCGACATGAGACGGGTCACACTATGGGCTTCCCGCACGAACACATGCGTCAGGAACTGGTGGATAAAATCGATCCGGAAAAGGCGATTACCGGGCTTTCAGTGAAGAAAAACTCTGCGGATGCTTCCGGCGGTCTCGGAAATGAGGGAGGGGCGGACACCGTGCTCGAGTTTTCGCGCGGAGAGTTGACTCGCATCACTCTCAACCATCCGGCGTCCGATTCGTAGACTTCCCATCCGACGATGCCCAACACCTTAAACTAGCTTTGAAACACCGAAGCGCTGATAGCACCTTCGAGCAATAGCCTCGACAAGCAGGCGGGGGTTTTGGCCTTGGCCAGCTGGTGTAGCCCTCGACAGTCTTCTCCCTTAAACATCAACCCCTCAAAACCATACTCTCATGCAGTACCTGGTTTTCTTGAAGCCTAAACAGGACACTGATCAAGTTGCCCGTTGCGGTGTAATCCGGTAAGCGCACCGGCGAGCGCCATCCAGGAGGTGGTCGGTTCGTTCAACCGTAGCCTCAGGACCGAGCAACTCGCGGAAGAGTTGCAGTTCAGAGCGGCAGAACCCGGAACAGGCGACCGCCGCGGCGCAGATCGGGCAATGGTTCTCTAGTAATACGAACGCGGCGCCTTCCGGGCGCCATTCGGCCATGTAGCCCTCACCCGCTCGCTGTTTGGCTAAACGCGCCACCTTCTGACGCAAGTTAACCGCGCCCCGCAAGCACGCCTGGTAGCGCTCCCGGCTTTCCTGCTCGCGCCGGGCGATCAACGCTTCCAAGCCGTCGGGCCCAAAGAGCGCGCGAACCGACTCTATCATGCCGGTGGCCAGTTCGGCATGGGTATCGGGAAAGCGTTTCTGGGCCGCCTCTGTCAACTCCCAAACCTGCACGGGACGCCCAACGCCGTGAATTTCAGACGTTGCCACAACCAATCCCGCCTCGGCCAACCGGAGCAGATGTTGGCGGGCGGCTTCCTTCGTCACGCCCAGGATGGAGGCCAACGCCTGGGCACCCTGCGGACCCTGGGTTTTAAGCAGGAACAGGAGCCGGTCGGCGGGGGAACGCGGCGGGTGAGGCGAATTTATCAAGGTTTTGTTTGACATATTCGGGCTGCAAATTTATCAAGTAATTACTTCCTAAATATGGCCCGCCGGCGCCCAGCCCGCAAGGCCCGGCGGAGCGGCTGGAGGCCGCCGTTGAGCTTCATAGGAAAGCGGTGCGAAAACGATGAAAGCGATGAACCGATTGGCAGGCAAGCGGATCCTTATCACGGGCGGCTCTCAAGGTTTGGGCCGTCAGCTGGCGCTCGACTTTGCCCGCGCAGGGGCCGAGGCGCTAGTGTTAACCGCACGGCATCGGCCGGCCTTGGAGGCGGTGCGGGCGGAGGTCCTCAAGATCGCCACGGGGACGCAAGTGGTTGTCATCGACGCGGACCAAAGCCGGCCTAAAGACGTCGAGCGTACGGTGGCAACGGCCTTAAGCGCGTTCGACGGCAGGCTCGATGTGTTGGTCAACAACGCTTCCACGATTGGCCCAGCGCCGATGCCGTACTTGCTGGACTACCCGTTGGAAGATTTCCAGGCGGTACTTAACACAAATTTGGTGGGTCCCTTCCAGATGATCCGTAACGCGCTACCGGCCATGATCGAGGGCGGGGGTTCCATCATCAATGTGACGAGCGAGGCGGGGATGGTCGGCTACTCCGGCTGGGGCGCCTACGGCATTTCGAAGTTCGGTTTGGAAGGCCTGTCGCAAACGTGGGCGGCTGAACTGGCGGAAAGCGAGGTGCGCGTCAATTGGGTTGACCCGGGCAACATGAACACGGCGATGCACCGGGCTGCCGAACCAGAGGAGGACCCGAGCCAGTGGGCGGATCCGGCCGAGGTGACCGAGGTGTTCGTCTTCCTCGCTTCCGACGAATCTAAGGGGGTGACGGGCAAACGCTTCCAGGCGCAAGAGGATTGGCAGCAGCAATTGACCAACCCCGCTGGCCGCCAGGGATCAATCGTATAAACCCCGCCCTGTCGGTGTGGCCGCTCCGTTTACGTTTATCCTGCCCGAAGAACTCTGCGCAAAAGAGCCGCCGGAGCGCCGGGCCTTTGCCCGAGACCAAGTCCGGCTTTTGGTGCTTGACCGGGCGACGGGAAAGGCGACCCATGCGCGATTCGACCGCCTTGGTGAATTTCTGAAACGAGGCGACCTGCTGGTGTTCAACTCCAGCCGCACCTTGCCTGCATCCCTCCAAGGCCGCGGCGCCTCGGGCGGCCCGTGCGTCGAAGCGCGCTTGGCGGAGCACCTGCCCGATGGCTCGTGGCTTGCCCTCCTGCGTTGCCGGCGAGGCGACCCTTTCGGGAGCGGGCTGCGAGCGGGCTTGAACATCGAATTTGGGGAGGGGTTGACCGGGGTGGTCGAAGCGCGCAACGAACGGATCCCGCGGCTCTGGAAACTGCGATTTTCCAAAACTGGTCCCGAATTGATCGACCTCATTTACCGCTTGGGGCAGCCCATTCGCTATGAATACGTGTCCGCGCCCTGGGCTCTGGACTACTATCAGACCATCTATGCCAAAGAGCCGGGCTCAGCTGAAATGCCCAGCGCCGGCCGGG
>JAFAHH010000104.1 GCA_019237355.1 Acetobacteraceae bacterium
GAAGCGCGGGCCGTAATTGGCGTGGAGGATTTCCTGCACGTCCAGCGAAAGATTGTTGGTGACGCCATCCATCAGCTCGAAGGGACCAACAGGATGGCCAAGCCCGAGCTTGCACGCGGTGTCGATATCTTTTGGGGAGGCGACACCCTCTTCGACGAGCCGGATGGCTTCGATGACGAACACGTGCAACAACCGGTTTACCGCAAAACCGACCACGTCTTTCACGCGGACCGGCTCCTTGCCGACCGAGGCGAGCAGTTGGCTTACGCTGTCGGCGATCGCCGGGTCGGTATCCAGGCCGGGAATCACCTCGACTAGCTTCATTCGCGACACTGGCGAGAAGAAATGCGTGCCGAGGAACCGCGCCCGGCGCGGCTCAGGCAATTGGCCGCCTAAGGTGGTGATGGAAATACTCGATGTATTCGAGGCGATCACGGCTTCTGGTTTCAGCATAAGGTCGAGCCGGCGATGGACGTCCGCCTTGGCCCGTTCGTCTTCGAACACCGCCTCGACCACAAAATCCCGGTCGGCGTACTGATCCAGGGTGTTTGCCCCGCGCAGCCGCGACATCGCCGCGTCGGCCTGCTCGCTGGTGTAAAAGCCGCGGCTAATCCCGGCCTCGAGCACGGTACGAAGCTTTTTGATCCCAGCCTCGACAACCGCCTTCTCGCGATCCGAGATCAGCACGTCGTGCCCGGCCAGTGCAAAAACCAGGGCAATCTCCGACCCCATCATCCCGGCCCCAACCACGCCGATTTTGGAGAGAGTCATGCGTTCGGTTCCCGTTCCTGAGATTTACAAGAAGTCCCGCATCAGCGCCAAGAAGAGCGGGAGCTGATCGTGATGAACCCAGTGCCCGGCATGGTCGAACGAGGCGACCCGCACATCCTTGAAGTGTTTCGTCACCCCGGCCTCATCCGGATGCAGGGCCCAGCTCTCCTTACCGTAAACGAGCATCACGGGACAGGTAATGTTCGACCATAATGCTGCGATATCGGCCTGTGGAATATCGTAAGGCGGCCGGACCCGGGCGTAATTGTCGAACTTCCAGCTATAGGTTCCATCCTCGTTTTGATTCACACCGTGGCGAGTGAGATGCCGGGCCTGCGCGGGGGAGAGATGCTTATTTTCTTCCTGCATGCGCCGGATGGCATCCTCGAGGCTGGCATAGCGGCGCGGAGTCCGGCTCGAGAGCTTCCGCTGGTACTCAATCCAGCGCCGCATCCGTTCGGCGAGCGGCTTTTGTTCATGCTCGGCAGCCTCCGGGAAAGCCAGGCCTTCGATCACCACTAACTTTTTCACGAGCTCGGGATAGAGCCCCGCATAACGAAGCGCGATGATTCCGCCCAGTGAATGCGCAATGATGCTGACTGGCGCAAGCTGCTGCTGATGGATCAATTGGGCCAAGTCGTAGATGAAGGCCGGCGCCGTGTAAGCACCGTCGCACGACCAGGCGCTATCGCCGTGGCCCCGAAGATCGGGGGCAATAATGTGCCATTCATGCCGTAGCCCAGCGGCTACCCAATCCCAGTTGCGGCAGTGGTCGCGGCCGCCATGCAGCAAGAGCAGGGGCGGCGCCCCGGCATTGCCCCAATCGACATAATGCAGCCGCAAGCGCTGGGAGAAAAACACATGCGAAGCGGGGCCTGGAAAGTCGTGCTCCGCCATATACTGACCTCCCGTTGGAGCTGGCCGCCTCTGGTTTGAGAGCGCGATTCGGGCTTTCCGACGATTGGGACCCGGTGCTCGCAAACTTGGAACCCGAGTCGCCACACGCCATCGCGGTCCAGCGTAGCTCCTTGCCTAAACCAGCCGCAACCGCCTGGCCCGGTCCGCGGTTATCAGCTCCGGAAGCGGCACAGGATCAGACATGGTCGTGGCGGGTGTTTCATGGGTGGTGCTCATCGGCATTTACTTTGTGTTCGTGGGGCAGGCGAGCATCGACGAGGCCGTGACGGCGGTATGCGCTAGCCTGGCCTGCGCGGCTTTCGCGTGGCTGGTGCGGCGCCGGGGGGACCGTAAGTTGCACTTTCAGGAGCTGCCGCTCGTTGGCCTGCTGGCGCCGCCCCTGCGAGCGTTGTTGGCCGATACGCCGCTGGTCGGCGGCGTACTAGCACTCGCTATCTTGCGCGTCCGGCGGGCAGAGACAGGAAAGTGGGTTTGGCAGGAGTACGATTTGGATCAGAAGCATCCAAGTCTGCGAGCGTTTCGTGCGATTGTGGTATTGGGCCAATCGTTGTCACCGAGAAGCTTCGTGGTGCGTTCAATATTCCGCGGGCACTCCATGCAGCTCCATAAGCTCGTAGGCGGCACGATTGTGAGGAAGGTGAGCACGCATGAGCGATTGGATGCTGGCGGTGCTCACGCTCACTCCTGCTTTGACTTTGCCGCTTTTCGTTGCGTTTCGGGGTAGAACGGGTGACCGCCTGATTGCCGTGCAAGTCGCTGCGGCGGTGAGCACGCTCATCCTGGTGTTGATGAGTTTCGCCTTCGATCAGACCTCCTACATCGACCTGGCCTTGACGCTCGTGCTGCTTTCTTGGCCCGGCACCCTCATCTTGGCGCAATTCCTGGAGCGGTGGCTTTGAAAACGATTGCGATCGAGGTCCCGCTGGGACTTGCTGTATTTTCGGCATGGCTCGGATGCGTAAGCTTCGCCCGGCTTCGCTCGTCTTTTGACCGGATCCATTGCGTCACGTTCGTAAACGCCGCCTCGGGCCTCGCGCTGGTCATTGCCGCCTTCGTAGCCGACGGCTTATCGGACCGGGCGCTGAAAATTCTATTTCTCGCGTTCGTTTCCTTGATTAATGGCGCGGCCCTTTCGCACGCCACAGGGCGGGCGCTTTTCTTGCGTCAGCAGCAAACGGAGCACGAATGACAGTACTTTTGCTAATTATTTTTCTTCTCACCGCTGCTTCGGGCGCTGGCGTGGTCTTCTCCCGCGATCCGCGCCGCCAAGCCCTGGCCATGTCGGCCAACGGCCTGGTGCTGACCTTGTTGTTCATGGCCCTGCAAGCGCCTGATGTGGCCTTCTCCGAGCTCACCGTGGGAACGGCCGCGCTGCCGCTGCTCTTCATGGTAGCCTTAGCGAGCATCCGCTTGGATCGCCAGAAGAAATGAGGCGCAAGCTGCGAATCTCGCTCTACCTGCTAGCCGCGCTAGGGGTGCTTCCCGGGATCTGGAATATCGCATCCCACATGCCGCCATTCGGCAATCATCCCCCCATACGGTGATGCGATTAACGGGAATGGTCCAGCCGAGCGGCATGTTACGAATATGGTCACGGCGGTAAATTTCGATTATCGCGGTTTCGACCCGCTGGGCGAAGAGTTCATGCTGCTCTGCGCGGTCACGGGTACGGTGGTTCTCTTACGTGGGTTCCGCGGGGAGAGACAAGCGCCGAGCTTGAGGCGGATCCGGGTTCCCAATTCGCGAGCGAATTGGGGTCGCGATCGGGTTCCCAATTCGCTAGCACCGGGTCCCATTTTGGGTCCCAAAACGGGGGCCCGGGATTGCGGGGCCGGTCGCCGGAAAGGTTGAGTCGCCCTCTAAAACCAAAAGCGCTAGAGCACGATGACTTCGATCTGAAGTCGTCATGGCTGTAGCGCCGAATATGTTCGGCCTGGCTGAGTACAGCTTGGTTCCGCTACCCGTAGCCGTTCCGCTCGCCGTCGCGGCGGTACTGCTGATTTTCGCGCATGTCTGGCCCCGCTTGATGCCGGACATCATTGCCATCCTCACCGCTTTTTTTGCGGCTTCTGTGTGCGTGCTGATGGCGGTCCACGCCAAAGACGGGCCGCTGGTTTATTGGTTTGGCAACTGGACCCCTCGGGCAGGGCTGGTGCTGGGAATAGGCTTCGTTGCTGATCAGATTGATTGCGCCGCGAGCGTGCTGATCAGCATCCTATTCGCCGCGACGCTGATATTTGCCTGGGGCTATTTCAGCGAAGTCCATGCGCATTTTCACGTGCTCATGCTGCTGTTCATGGCGGCGATGATCGGGTTTTGCCTAACGCACGATGTTTTCAACATGTTCGTATGGTTCGAGGTGATGAGCGTCGCTGGCTTTGCCCTCACCGGCTACCGGCTCGAAGCATCGGCTTTGGAAGGAGCGCTGAATTTTACTGTGACCAACAGCATCGGAAGCTTTTTGATGCTGGGCGGCATTGGCCTGATCTACTCCAAGGCCGGTGCTTTGGACTTTGCGGCGCTTGCTCAGGCGATCAATGCTGCGCCCAGCGATCCGGTTTTTGCTGGCGCATTCTGCCTGATAGCCACCGCGTTGCTCATCAAGGCCGCCATGGTTCCGTTTCAATTCTGGCTTTCCGATGCCCATGCTGTCGCCCCCAGCCCGGTATCGGTAATCTTTTCGGGCGCAATGGTTGGGGTCGGCATTTTTGAATTATCTAAGCTCTACCGGGAGGTGTCACGCTCCATCGGCCCGAACTGCCGGAGCGGATCGCGTATGCGCGGCAGCCACGCAAGCTGCCGGTCGTGCTGAGCGCCGATGAGGTTGTGCGATTTCTCGAGGCGGTCGCCGGCCTGAAGGCCAGAGCAGCGCTGACAACCGCCTATGGCGCCGGCTTGCGTGCCTCGGAGGTCGTCAGCCTCAAGGTCGAGAA
>JAFAHH010000219.1 GCA_019237355.1 Acetobacteraceae bacterium
AACCGTCGAGGGAGCCATCGAGAACACTCTGGCGATCTGCCGGCAGGTCTGTCCGCCAGCGGCGGCGGCCACCACGCGCGTGCACAAGTCCGAGGAATAAGGTGCGGCCATTCATGCTGGCCTCCGATCCAGCCCACAGGGTGAATCAGAATCTCTGCCGCGCCGGAATCCCCCGGTGATTCGACTGAGAGCTAAAGTGCTCTATGTCATGGCGGTGGTTTAACTGCCTTGATCACGCCGGCAGCGCCGGTGCCATGGCTCACGTCAGTAGGGGTTGAAGACGGACATGAGAGACTAACGTCCTTATTTCTCTCGCTAAGATAGCGCCGGAAGGGCCCACTTAGCGGAGTTCGGCTAAGGGGCCGAGCATGCGCCAGCGCGAGCAGGACGGCACGCTTCAGGCTCGGCTTGGCCGCAAATGCGCGGCCCAAATACTCAAGCCCCGCCTCCCGGCCGTTCCGGATTAATTCGCGGCCCGCGATCCAGCGATTCTCCGCCTCCGCCCGGCGTTGCGCCGCGATGCACCCGGCCAGCCCAATCCTTGCAATCAGATCCGGATTGGAGAAAATAATGTCCATACACGGCCTGAACGCGGCCTCACTCTGTGCATTTCGCTGATAAGCGCCCCCAGCGCGCTGACGCACGAACAACACAGGCCAGCGCCCGCTCGCGCGGCCAAACCGGCCCCGCAATGCAAGCCGGATCCAGTATTCCCAATCCTCCCCATAGGCGAGATCCTCCCGAAACTGGCCCGCCACGGCCAGCGCCTCACGGCGGATCAGGAGATGTCCGCCGTTAGCGAATAAGTTCCGTTCGATCAGCTTCGAAACTAGGTCGCGGCCCGCGGCCGGGTAGCGGGGCCCGCCTACCGGGGCGCCTTGTTCTGAAACAAAACGATACGGCCCATAGGCGGCCACGGCGCCCGGAAGCGCGGCGACAAGCCGCGCCAGCCCATCAGGCGCGAGCCAGTCATCCGCATCCAAAAAAAGGACTGCGTCGCCCTCGGCTTCGGCTATGCCGCGGTTGCGTGCAGCGGAAACGCCCGAATTCGGCTGCCGGATGAGCCGGACCCGAGGGTCGGAAAACCCGGCCGCCGTCTCAGCGGTGCCATCGGTCGAACCGTCGTCCACAATGATCATCGCCCAGTCTCGGTGCGACTGGGCAAGAACGGACGCGATCGCCGCGCCAATATATGAGGCGACGTTGTAAGCGGGCGTTACGACCGAGATCTTCACTCGGCAGCGACGACGCCCTTCTCCCTAAGCAACTCCTCAAGCTCGCCGGATTGAAACATCTCGGTCACGATATCGCAGCCGCCGATAAATTCGCCCTTCACATAAAGCTGCGGGATTGTCGGCCAGTTCGAGAATTGCTTGATCGCCTCGCGCAAATCGGGATCTTCGAGCACATTCGCGGTTTTGAAAGGCACATTTACATGTGAGAGGATCTGCACCACGCGGGCCGAGAAACCGCACTGCGGAAACATCGGCGTGCCTTTCATGTATAGCATCACCGGATTCTCGGTGATCTCGGATTGAATACGGTCAATAACGGGGTTGGTCACGCTCTAATCTCCTCATCGGGCGCCGAAGTCTGCAAGGCCAGCGCATGCAACTGGCCGCCCATGCGGCCGCGCAACGCCGCATACACCATTTGATGCTGCTTGACACGGGATAAGCCGCGGAACCGCTCGCTCACCACGGTGGCGGCGTAGTGGTCGCTATCCCCCGCCAGGTCTTCGATTGTTACCTGCGCATCGGGGATTGCCGCCCTGATCAGGGCCTCGATCTCGCCGGCCGCCATACCCATACGCTAGCTCTCCATCCAGTTGGGGAAGAAGCTCTCATGCGCTGCCCGCAGAGCCTTGAGCGATATGGTTCCCCCATCAACGAGTGTCAAATCCTGTCCGCCGCTGCTGCCGATCCGCACGGCAGGCACTCCGCGCGCTTCGGCCGCGCGCAGCACGGAAGGGGCCTCAGCAACGGCCAGGATGTAACGTGCCTGGTCTTCCCCGAACCAGAAGGCATGGCCAGGTATTTCCCGCGGCCCGGCTGAGAGCCGCACCCCGGTATTGCCGGCAAGCGCCATCTCAGCGACGGCTACGAGCAGCCCGCCATCCGAGACATCATGGCAGGCCCTCACCATTCCATCCAGAATAAGCTGCCGGACAAAGTCTCCGTTGCGGCGCTCGGCTTCCACTTCAACCGGGGGCGGCGCGCCCTCCTCCCGCTTGGCAATTTCTCGAAGCCAGAGTGATTGCCCGAGCCAGCCTTTGGTCTGCCCGACCAGCACCAATTCCAGCCACGGTGATAGTCCAATCCCAACTGCCTGGCCGGCATCCTCCACTACACCGAGGCCGCCAATCGCCGGAGTGGGCAAAATGGCCCGGCCTTCGGTCTCGTTATAGAGGCTCACATTGCCGGAAACGACCGGGAAATCGAGGGCGCGGCAGGCGGCCGCCATGCCCCGGATCGCGGCCGCGAATTGGCCCATGACCTCGGGCTTCTCCGGGTTGCCGAAATTCATGTTGTCGGTCACGGCCAGAGGCCGGGCCCCTACGGCGGTGATGTTGCGCCACGCTTCGGCGACGGCTTGCGCTCCACCCGCCTCCGGGTCGCCGGCACAATAGCGCGGAGTGCAATCCGTCGTAAGTGCCAATGCCCGGCGGGAGCCTTCGATTGTTACCACCGCGGCATCGGCGGCGCCCGGCCGCTTCACGGTCTGCCCGCCGACTACGCTATCGAATTGGTCCCAGACCCATGCGCGTGAGCATAGGTCAGGGCAGCCAATGAGCTGCAACAGAGCTGCAATCAGCCCGGCCCGATCCTCGATCTTGGCCGGGTTGATAATGGATAGCTTCGGTGGCTCCGCTGTGGGCCGGTGATAGAGCGGCGCCCCATCCGCCAGCGGGCCTAGCGGGATATCGGCCTCGACCACTCCTCGGTGCCGGACAACGATCCGGCCAGTGCCGGTGATCGTGCCAATGACGGCGAAATCAAGGCCCCACTTTTCGAAGATGGCGCGGGCGGTCTGCTCCCGTTCCGGGCGCAGCACCATCAGCATGCGCTCCTGACTCTCGGAGAGCATCATCTCATAGGCGGTCATTCCCGCCTCGCGCTGGGGTACAAGGTCGAGGTCGAGCGCGATACCCACACCGCCCTTGCCCGCCATCTCAACGGAAGAGCTTGTCAGCCCAGCGGCGCCCATATCCTGGATCGCCACGATAGCGTCTGTCGCCATCAGTTCGAGGCAAGCTTCGATCAGCAGCTTTTCGGTAAAAGGATCGCCCACCTGAACGGTCGGCCGCTTCTCCTCGGCGTCAGCGCCGAACTCGGCGCTCGCCATTGTCGCACCATGGATACCGTCGCGGCCGGTCTTCGAGCCGACATAAACGACGGAATTCCCCACGCCCGCCGCGGCGCTCAGAAAGATGCGGTTCGCGGGGGCAATCCCCACGGCCATCGCATTGACCAGCGGATTGCCGTCGAAAGCTGGGTGGAAATTGATCTCGCCCCCGACGGTCGGCACCCCGACACAGTTGCCGTATCCGCCGATGCCCCGCACCACGCCATCAACCAATCGCTTGGTGACCGGGTTTTCCGGCCGGCCAAACCGGAGAGCATTCAAATTGGCGACGGGCCGAGCGCCCATCGTGAACACATCCCGGAGAATTCCCCCTACCCCGGTCGCGGCGCCCTGGTAAGGCTCGATGAAGCTCGGGTGGTTGTGGCTTTCCATCTTGAACACCGCCGCCAGCCCGTCGCCGATATCGACCACACCGGCATTCTCGCCGGGTCCATGGATCACCCAGGGGGCGGTCGTGGGGAGTTGCTTGAGGAGAGCGCGTGAGGATTTGTAAGAGCAATGCTCCGACCACATCACGCTGAATATGCCCAGTTCGGTCAGGCTGGGGGTGCGGCCCATAATGGCCAGAACCCTGGCATATTCATCGGCGCTTAACCCGAACTCGCGGGCGAGGTTCTGATCTGCCGTGATGGTCATGATTTTCGCATTGCAGCCGCTAAACTGGGCTCCGCTGGGTTGCCTCGCCGATAGGGGCTTTTACAGTGCATCGGGCTGAGTTTTGATCCATCCGGGTGGCTCGGCTCACTTGAGGTGTCCGAGGTGGCGCCTGCAAACCAGAATCCGAGGGAGTGACAATCGTGGCCAAGATGCGAGCGATTGATGCGGCGGTCCATGTGCTTGAGCGCGAGGGTGTGACCACAACCTTCGGCGTACCCGGCGCCGCAATCAACCCGATATACTCGGCTATGCGCCCGCGGAACACCATCCAGCATTTCCTCGCCCGGCATGTCGAGGGAGCTTCGCATATGGCGGAGGGCTATACGCGGGCCAACCCGGATAATATCGGAGTGTGCATCGGCACCTCAGGCCCAGCCGGCACTGACATGATCACGGGCCTCTACTCCGCTTCGGGCGACTCAATACCGATCCTGTGCATTACCGGCCAGGCGCCGCGGCCGCGCATGCACAAAGAAGACTTCCAGGCCGTCGATATCGAGAGTGTAGCCAAGCCGGTATCGAAATGGGCGGTTACGGTGCGCGAGTCGGGCTTGGTCCCGCGCGTGTTCCAGCAAGCTTTTCATGTCATGCGCTCTGGCCGGCCCGGCCCGGTGCTGATTGACCTGCCTTTCGATGTGCAGATGGGCGAGATCGAATTCGACCCCGAGACCTACGCGCCGCTCCCGGTCTATAAGCCCCGCGCGACCCAGGCGCAGATCGAAAAAGCGCTGGACATGCTCGAGGAGTCGGAGAGGCCGCTGATCGTCGCTGGCGGCGGAATCATCAATGCCGACGCTTCTGATCTGCTGGTTGAGTTCGCCGAGTTGGCGAACGTTCCAGTGATTCCGACCCTGATGGGCTGGGGCTGCATCCCGGATAACCACCCGCTGATGGCCGGCATGGTCGGGCTGCAGACGAGCCATCGCTACGGCAATGCCACATTGCTGGCCTCCGATTTCCTGCTCGGCATTGGCAATCGCTGGGCGAATCGGCATACCGGCTCGATCGAGGTCTACACCAGCGGCCGCACTGTCGTGCATGTCGATATCGAGCCGACCCAGATCGGCCGGGTATTCAACCCTGATTACGGCATCGTTTCCGACGCCCAGGCGGCACTCGAACTTTTTGTGGAAATCGGGCTAGAGCGCAAGCAGGCGGGCAGACTCCGCAATCGGAGCAAATGGCCGGCAGAATGCCGCGAGCGCAAGCGGGTAATGCTGCGCCGGTCGGATTTCGACAATGTGCCGCTCAAGCCGCAGCGTGTGTACCAGGAGATGAATAAGGCTTTCGGGCCCGAGACCCGGTACGTCACCACAATCGGCCTTTCCCAAATTGCCGGCGCCCAATTCTTGCATGTGTACAGGCCGCGGCATTGGATCAATTGCGGTCAAGCCGGCCCTCTCGGCTGGACAATACCAGCGGCGCTTGGGGTGCGAGCCGCCGACCCAGATTCGCCGATCGTCGCGCTCTCGGGCGATTACGACTTCCAGTTCATGATCGAAGAGCTGGCGGCCGGTGCGCAGTTCAATCTCCCTTACATCCATGTCGTTGTGAATAATTCGTATCTGGGCCTGATACGGCAGTCGCAGCGTGGGTTCAATATGGATTATTGCGTGCAGCTTTCGTTCGATAATATCAATGCGCCCGAGCTGAAGGGCTATGGCGTGGATCACGTAGCTGTGGCTGAAGGCCTCGGCTGTAAGGCGATTCGCGTGACCCGGCCGGACGAGCTCCAGCCGGCTTTCGATCAGGCCAAGCGATGGCTCAGGGAGTTCCGGGTGCCCGTTGTGGTCGAGGCGATACTCGAGCGGGTGACGAACGTCTCGATGGGGACCGAGATCAACAACGTGATGGAGTTTGAAGAGACGCTCGACCTGCCCAGCGAATTCGATCTGCAGCCCGAACTGACGGGCTGATCCACGCGGCGTAAGGAAGGAACGCGATGAGCGACGTTGGATTTATCGGGCTTGGTATAATGGGCCGGCCCATGGCGGCAAACCTGATTGCGGGCGGGCATACGCTCTACCTCTATGACCTTGCTCCCTTGCCGCAGCAATTGCTGGACAAAGGCGCGGTTGGCTGCGGCTCGGGCGAGGAGGTCGCCCGCGCGGCGCAGATAATCATCACGATGGTGCCGGATACGCCCCATGTTGAGGCCGCGCTCTTTGGGCCAAACGGGGTCGCGGCTGGGTTGTCGAAGGGCAAGATCGTGGTCGATATGAGCTCGATTTCGCCGCTACCGACAAAAGAGTTCGCGCGGAGGATCAACGAGCTTGGCTGCGATTATCTGGATGCGCCGGTCTCGGGCGGCGAGGTTGGGGCCAAGCAGGCGACGCTTACAATCATGGTTGGCGGACCGGAACGCGCCTTCAGCGAGGTGAAGCCGCTCTTTGAGCTGATGGGAAAAAATATCACCCTGGTTGGCGGCAATGGCGATGGGCAAACCACCAAAGTTGCGAATCAAATCATTGTTGCGCTAACCATCCACGCGGTGGCCGAGGCGCTGCTCTTCGCCGATAAGGCCGGAGCCGACCCGGCCCGGGTCCGCCAGGCACTGATGGGCGGGTTCGCCTCGTCCCGGATCCTCGAGCTGCATGGGGAGCGCATGATCAAGCGCGAGTTCCAGCCGGGCTTTAGGATCGAGCTACATCAGAAGGATTTGAACCTGGCGCTCGAAGGGGCGCGCGCGCTGCAAATGTCGCTTCCCTGCACCGCCGAGACGCAGCAGCTTTTCAATATGGCGGCCGCGAATGGCGGGCGAGCTTGGGACCATTCCGGTCTGGTACGGGCATTGGAAATGATGGCCAACCATCAGATCGGGCACGACGACAGCATGAAGCAGCCGCTGGATTAGGGTGTCCGGGGCGGAGATGCCGGGACTGTATGAAAAAGACATATACCTCTGGAGCCAGCAGCAAGCCGAGGCTCTGCGTAGGGCCGCACGTGCCGGGTCGGATTTGCCCATCGATTGGGAGAATGTCGCCGAGGAGATCGAGAGCGTGGGGCGTGCCGAAAAGCGTGAGCTTATCAACCGCCTCATTGTGCTGCTGGCCCACCTCCTCAAGTGGCAGGCGCAGCCGGATCGACGGGGCAACAGTTGGCGGCTAACAATCGCTGAGCAGCGTCGCAGACTCGGGCAACACCTGCAGGACAACCCGAGTCTCAAAGCAAAACTGGAGGGCACCGTCTCTGCCGCTTATGGGACAGCATTGCTGCGGGCCCGGCGACAAACCGGCTTACCTGAGACCGCATTTCCGCCAACCTGCCCTTATACGGCGGCCCAGATTCTCGATGACGGCTATCTACCAGGCGATTTATGACCGCGGCTCTCTACGAACAAGACGTGTATCGCTGGAGCCAGCAGCAGGCCCAGGCTCTGCGCAAGGCTGCGAGCGCGGGTTCAAACTTGCCCGTTGATTGGGAGAATGTCGCCGAGGAGATCGAGAGCTTGGGCAATGAACAATGGCATGCATTGTCCAGCAAAATCGGGATAGTAATCGAGCACTTGCTCAAGCTCGAAGCCTCTCCAGCAGAAGACCCGAAGCGAAAGTGGAAAGCGACAATCCGGCGTGCACGCGACGCCATCGCGGACCGATTGGAGACGAGCCCAAGTCTGCGCCGGAAAGTGCCTGATTTTATTGCGAAGAATTTGCCGCGCGCCCAGCAAAGGGTTCGTGGCAACCTCGAAGACTATGGCGAGCAACCCAACATTGATCTCGAAAGACGGAGCTATGGGGAAGAGCAGGTGTTGGGGGATTGGTTTCCGGACAACACATAACTGATCTATTCCCTCCGTTTAAGGTGTTTTACAGGTACTGGGGGAAGTCGTTAGCATTGGAGCCCTGATTGGGCAGACAGAGGCACCGTAGCCGATGCCCTGCGCGAGCTTGCACGGCTGATGTCGGTGGGCGCGAGCTCCACGGCACGTGCGGCTATTGCGCCGTCCATCCGCCGTCTACCCGCAAGCAGGTGCCCGTGACCATAGCTGCGGCGGGAGATGCGAGATAAAGCGCAGCGCCCATAATGTCTTCGACGCGGGCCATCGATCCGAGTGGAATTTTCGAGACTAGTAATTTGTACTCCTCGGGTGTATTCACAATGCTCCGAACCAGAGGGGTGTCGACGAAGGTCGGCGCGATACTGTTGACTCTTATCCTTTGCGGCGCAAGCTCAATCGCCAGCGAGCTGGTAAGACCCTCAACCGCGTGTTTGGTCATGGAATAAGCTGTCCGGTTTGCAGCTCCTACAAGTCCCATCTGAGATGAAAGGTTTATGATGTTTCGCCCCTCCGCATTTGGCCCCTGCTCCAGCATCTTTCGAACCGCGCACTGAGAGACCAGTAAGAGGGATCGCACATTCAGATCGATCATCAAGTCGAGATGATCCTCGGATACCTCCAAGAACGGTTCCGGGATGTTTGTTCCGGCATTGTTCACGAGAATGTCCAGCCGGGGCAGGCCGTCTATGAGGGCGCAAATCGCGGCTTTATCGCGCACGTCATAGGCTCTGGCGGTAGCGCGTCCGCCTTCTGCCGTGACACGGGCAACGAGGTTTTCCAGGTCGACAAGGGTGCGCGCAACCGCCACAATCGTTGCCGCCAACGCGGCCGCAATTCCAGCGCCGATCCCTTTTCCAGCCCCGGTAATCAGCGCAACTTTCCCATCGAGGCGGAACGATGGCGTTCCCGCGGGTAGTGTTCGACTGGTCACCTCTTCCTCCCTTTGGCCGGTTTGCTATCCCTGATCGGTTGGCAGTTTAGGATGGCTCC
>JAFAHH010000235.1 GCA_019237355.1 Acetobacteraceae bacterium
ATAGGGGCGGGCCCCTTGCGCGATCCAGATCTGCCAATCGACTTCCTTCGTCCTAAAGGCAAGGTGGTCGCATTCGATGCCGTGGATCACACCGGCTCCCAGGTCCTTCACGTCGTTGACCTCCGGCATCAGCTCATTATAGGGATCGGACATCAGCAGATCGGCGGCTGGGACGGGCCTGTGGTATTTGTCCCGCAATACGTCGACCAACTGATCGATCGTGCCGGGCGCCTCAACTTGAGTATACAAGTTGGTGTTCTTGCCGAGCAGCGTCAGCGTTTTCCCGTCAAAGGCCATCTCGACATTCGCAAATCCGCCTGTGCGCGTCAGGTGAAGCTTGTCGGGGCGATTGAGCGTCAATGTACCGGAACTCGCCAACGCTATTTTTTGCTGTTGTGTGCTGACGAGTTCGAGGCTCACATCATAATCAAATGATATCGCGTTTTGCGAGCCGAGATAGTCGGACATGGCCTTGAGCAGCCTCTTGGCGTCCGCTTCATCGGCTTGACCGGCCGATATCGCCGCCATTCCCGCCAGCGCTGCAGCCAGAACAATTATCCATGCTTTTGTGCAAGATATGAAAGATCCGAAGTGGTGCCGTCCAGTCATAGTTATCTCCCGATCTGCCGACGCGGCCGTCGAGCACCACGCCGAGGCTTAGTCCTCGTCGTCGTCCCCATCCTGCATACGACGGCTTCCCTCACCTCGTGCAGGACGTACGCCGCAACGAGCCGCAGCCGCTGCTTCTGATTAGCGTCACGCGTCACATAGAGCGGCTGCCATGCATCGGCGAGCTTCTTAAAACCCTCCCCTCGTTGAGACAATGAAGCAGCGCGTTCACGCATGACCTCGATGGGGTTAGGCTCGAATTGCGCAACACCGTTTGGATTGTCAAAGCCGGTGCCACAGGGAAATTTGCCTTTTCCAAGGTATTCGGGAACGGCTGAGGCCGGGCGCTCGCCCGAAGGAGAAAGCAGCGGCAGATGGTATCGTCGACGAACAACAGCGCGTTGCCGTTCACCGAGCGCATCAAGTTTGGCAATGACGGCTGAGTGGAGATTGTGTCCGATCTGAGTGGTGGACTTCCGAGTTTGTCAACATTGCGTTCAATTAAACACCGCAAAAATTGAAATTTCGATAGCGGGCAATCGGCTGGGGACCGTCGACGGATTTTTGCTTGCCTGCACCACGCCCATGCGCGACGATGGGCATGAGCCGCTTTAAATAAGTGCTCGAGCGCTTTCCGAAGCTCGGCGCAGTTCAAGGAGGGAACGTGACCCGACCCCGCGCTGCCGACGACTTTGCCACGATCCGTGCGCGTATGGAGGAACTGCGCCGCGAGCGAGCGCAGGCGCTCAAAAAGCTGTCGGGCACGCCCGACGAGGCCGTTTCCGGCGGCCGCGGTCTGTTGAGGGGCCCCGAGGGCCGAATGAGATCCGAACAGGAGCGCTCGTTCCCCGGCCTACCCACTCGGCGTTTCGGATCGGGACGCTAAGAGGCGGACCCGCGGGTGCGATGCGACGGCGAGCAGCTTTTCCACCCTTGATCGCTGCGCCAGGACAACCACGGAGGCAGCGGACCAGGCTTGAGCGCCGGCAGCGGCAATGGCGCGCGCCCCTCACCTCTAACAAATTCGCCGCCCGGATCGGCGCTGAGGTTTCGTGCCAGAAACCGTTGGGCCCCGATATTGTTGGCATCGCTATGATCGTCACCGATGCGGAATTCTGGCTGCGTCTCGCGAAAGCGTTGTTGCCGACTCAACCCCAAAAAGCGGCGACTTTCGTCAGTCGAGTAGTCGGCGAGACCGTTGATCCCCGGCTGCGGAATTTGGTCTCGGCAACATCGTCAATGATCGAGCGAGGCGATTTTGAAGCTGCTCACCGTTGGCTGGATCGGGCATTGGAGTACGAGCGGTCACGACGCGCCGGCCGCCGTCTCGCCAGCTAGGAGTGCCTGGCCATAATCCCGCTTCGATGTACGAAATACGTCGCTACTGCCAAATGAAAGGCCGGCGTCCGAGCGTGCCCAATCCTTCTGTGCTACGCGGGCGGCGCCCGTCCCAACGAGCTTTCGACAGTGGTCGACGAGGCAGGCGTACGGCCTCCTCGACGCGGCCCGCTGATTTCTGCTCGCGTGAAGTCGAGGGACAGCACCGGTGCCAGCTCGTGCCCGCCGCGGCAACGCATTTATTCAACCTCGGCGTCGGACCAAGCTTCGGCGCTGGCGCCGG
>JAFAHH010000490.1 GCA_019237355.1 Acetobacteraceae bacterium
GGGCGCCGAGGCATCGGCCGAGATCGTGGTGCCGGCCTTCGGCCAGCAGATGCACATCAAGATCGCCCAGCAGCGTCGGAAAGGAGTATGGGTCCTCGATCTCTTGCAGCCCCTCGCCGGTGTCGATGCAGAATACGTAGGGGCCGCCGGCCTTTACTGGGCCGGAGAATAACCCGGCTGGGTGGATGCGCTCCAAGGTTCCGCGGCGTTCCCCGGTCGCCCGGTCCAGCACCGCGACCGATTGGGCCTCGGGCTGGAAGGTACGCACGACGAGTTCACCGCCAACAAAGTGCGGGCCAAGCACGGAAAACGGATCGCCGTGGCGCGCATTCGCCAGGGCCTCAACAGCGCCATGTTCGGGGGCATGGGGGGCAATCATTCCGCAAGCTCCTCGGCGGGTTCAAGGAGGCGCTGCGCGAGTTGCTCCAGCCCGCGGAGCGGGATGGCGATCCAGGTCGGGCGGTTCATCGCCTCGTAGCGGATTTCGTATGCCGCCTTTTCCAGGAGGAACAAATCGAGCAGCGCCGGCTCGGCCTCCGGTACGACCCAGGGCCGCGGGGATTCGGCGAGTACCGAGCGGTAGGCCGCAAGAAAAGCGGCTGCGGCTCCGTCTCTAAACCGCTCCAGCAAGGCGAGGCGGCGCTCCTCGGTTTGGGGGGAAGCGGCGCTGCGGCCGGGTGCGGCGGCTGCAGTCGCATAGTCAAAGGAGCGCAGCAGCCCGGCAACGTCGCGCAACGGCGAAGCTTTCATGCGGCGCTGCTCCATTGGCCGGGCAGGCTCGCCTTCAAAATCGACCAGAAAAGCATCTCCCTGCGCGACCAATACCTGGCCGAGATGGAAATCGCCGTGGACACGGGTGCGCCAAGCCCCCCTGCCCTGCTCCGCGAGCCGGTACGCAAGACGGTGCAGCCCCGGTTCGTCATGCAGCAGCGCGGTCGCGATCTCTCGCGAGGCTTCATCCGGCCAGTCCTGGATTTTCCGCAGTATCGAAAACGCAAGGTCGATCTGCTCGATCACACCCTCGGCCCATTCGCGCCGGATCCTTTCATCGGCGGGCTCAGGCGCGAAGCTTGGGTCCTCAGCCGGCTCGGATAACACCGCATGCATCTCCGCGAGCCGCCTGCCAATTGCCGCGGCGAACACATCGTAGGAATGGAACGCATCGGCTTCATCCTCGGCCTCCTCGGGCGACTGTCCGCGGACCGCGATTTCCTCGATGGTGCGCGCGAGATAATCGAGCGTCCAGCTCCATCCATCGCCTTGATTGCGCACGAAACCTTGAGCAATAATGATCGTGTTGGGCGTTCCATCTGGATCCACCCGCAGCAGCTCGCCGTAGAGAGGCGGGATATTGCCGAAGCCGCGTTCCGTGAGATAGCGCGTCATTTCGCCTTCTGGGTGCACCCCTGCTAACACCCGGCGCACGACCTTGATCACCAGAGCTTCGCCCAAAATGAGGGAGCTATTCGACTGCTCGGCCGAGAGCCGGCGAACCTCGGCATCGTCCGGCAAGGACAGTCCTGCAACGAGCGAAGTCGGCCGGAATTGCAGCTCACCTTGCGGCAATTTCAGCACGGTGCGATTGCACAGCCCGGCTAGGATACCCCGGGCAAACCCATCCAGGGAGAAGGCATCCGTGAGGAACCCGACCCGTGCGGCCCGGCGCAGGCGGCAAAGCGCGAGTGGCTGCACTAAGGCTCCGGGGGCGTCCTCGGGTGCTCCCCCGAGCGGGAGCGCATAGCGTTCCCCACGATCTTTGAGCTGAACCTCGACTTCCGACAGCAGCACCGCATCCGAACTGGCCGGCAACCGGATCGCATAGGCGATGCGAACACCTTGCAGCCTTTCGGTTTTGGCAGCGAACCAGCGCCGCTTAGGCAGGTAAGCGGGAAGGATTTCCTCTTCTAAGACCTGCCGGATGCCTGTTGTCAGCAGGTCCTCAAGATGGTGGCGAAGCACGAGGGTGGTGAATTCTGGCAAAGGCTCGGGGGCGGGCCTTTGCCATGGCTGCATCTGGGCCTCACGGGCGAGCAAGAACCAGAAGAACCCGTAGGGCGGCAGTGTAAGGATATAGGGCGCCTGGGTCAGGGGCGGAAAAACCGAGCCGCCAATGATCTCGACCGGGAACCGCCCGTTCATTGCCGAAAGATCAAGCTCCACCGCCTGGGCCGTGCGCGAAAGATTATTCACGCAAAGGATTGTTTCATCCTCTGAATCATCCGATGCTTTCAGTTCGCGGAGGAAAGCGAGCACCTTGCGATTGCCCGGATAGAGGAAGTGGAACGCACCCCGGCCGAAAGCATGGTGGCGCTTGCGCACTGCAAGCATCCGCCGCGTCCAGTTCAGCAAGGAATGGGGGTTGGCCGATTGCGCCTCGACATTGACCGCCTCGTAACCAGAAATGGGATCCATGATTACGGGCAGCACAAGCCGCGCCGGATCGGCGCGCGAAAATCCTCCGTTGCGGTCGGGCGACCATTGCATCGGCGTGCGCACGCCGTCGCGGTCCCCAAGGTGGATATTATCCCCCATGCTGATTTCGTCGCCATAATACATGACCGGGGTTCCCGGCATCGAAAGCAGCAGCGCGTTCATGAGTTCGATCCGGCGGCGGTCCCGTTCCAGCAGCGGGGCCAGGCGGCGCCGGATGCCCAGATTGAGACGAGCGCGGCGGTCGGCGGCATACGTCTCCCAGAGGTAATCCCGCTCCTTGTCGGTCACCATCTCGAGCGTGAGTTCGTCATGGTTGCGGAGGAAAATGGCCCATTGACAATTGGGCGGGATCTCCGGGGTTTGCCGCAGGATATCGGTAATCGGAAACCGGTCTTCCCGGGCAATGGCCATGTACATGCGCGGCATTAGCGGGAAATGGAAGCACATATGGCATTCGTCGCCGGCGCCGAAATATTGCTGCGCGTCCTCCGGCCACTGATTGGCCTCGGCGAGCAGCATGCGGCCGGGGGCATGCGCATCAAGTTCCGCGCGGATGCGCTTCAGGATGTCGTGCGTCTCCGGAAGGTTTTCGTTGTTGGTCCCTTCGCGCTCAACCAGGTAGGGCACGGCATCAAGCCGCAAGCCATCGACGCCTAGATCGAGCCAGAAGCGCATGACCGCAAGCACTTCCTGCAGCACGCGCGGATTGTCATAATTCAGATCCGGCTGGTGTGAGTAGAACCGGTGCCAGAAATAGGCCCCCGCAACGGCGTCCCAGGTCCAGTTCGATTTTTCTGTATCGAGGAAGATGATGCGGGTGCCGGCGTATTTGTGGTCGTTGTCCGACCAAACGTAAAAATCCCGGGCCGAGGAGCCCGGCTTGGCGGTGCGCGCCCGCTGGAACCACGGATGCTGATCGGAGGTGTGATTTACGACCAGCTCGGTGATCACTTTCAGGCCGCGCGCATGCGCCTCGCTGATGAGGCGCCGTACGTCCGCCAGAGTACCATATTCCGGATGTACGCCTCGATAATCCGCGATATCGTAACCATCATCCCGGCGGGGCGAGGGATAAAATGGCAGCAACCAAATCGCGGTGACCCCGAGCTCGGCGATATAATCGAGCTTCTGAATCAGGCCTTTGAAATCGCCGACCCCATCGTTGTTGGCGTCAAAAAAAGACTTGATGTGGAGTTGGTAGATTACAGCGTCTTTGAACCAAAGCGGATCTGCAACCGGATTCAGTTGCTTGTGCATTTTTGTCCTTAGATGAGAGGATTATGTGGAAGGCCGCGCCCGCCATATTGCATAAGGCAGGCCCGGGTCGAGGCGGATATGCTGCATCTTGTTGCGCCAGATACTCACACCGCCGCGCACCAGGTCTTCCATCTCAAGAGCGCCATTATCCGGCAGCGACCATTGCCAGAATGGCACATCCAAATCGGCCTCTTGCGCATGGAATGGGTCGAAGCTCACCGCGATCAGTAACACATTCGAGCGGTCGGACACTGCTTTCGAATAAAACAGAATCGAGTCATTCGAGGCATGGTGGAACGTAAGGCCGAGATGGCTCTGCAGCGCCGGATTCATTCGCCGGATGTGATTGAGCTGGCTTATCTCAGGGACGATATTGCCAGGCCTGTTCCAGTCCCATGCCCGGATCTCGTACTTCTCGGAGTCCATGTACTCCTCCCGCCCCGGCAGAGGCGTCCCCTCACATAGCTCGAAGCCGTTATAAATGCCCCACAGCCCAGAGAGGGTAGCAGCCAGGGCGGCCCGGATCAGGAACCCCGGCCGGCCGGAGGTTTGCAGGAAGATCGGGTTGATATCCGGGGTGTTCACAAAGAAATGGGGCCGGAAGAACTCTTTAGGCGCGGTCGTGGTGAGCTCGGTCAAGTACTCCTGCATTTCGTGCTTGGTGTTGCGCCAAGTGAAATATGTATAGGACTGGGAGAAGCCGATCTTGGCGAGGCGATACATCACCTTGGGCCGGGTGAAGGCCTCGGAGAGGAAAATCGCATCTGGGTAGCGCAAACGCACCTCGGCGATCAGCCATTGCCAGAACGGGAACGGTTTCGTGTGCGGATTATCGACCCGGAATAGCCGGACACCCTGCCCGGCCCAGAACAGCACGACTTCGCATAGGGCGATCCACAAATCGGGGATCGCCCCCTCTTTGTAGAAATCGACGTTGACAATGTCCTGGTACTTCTTGGGCGGGTTTTCGGCGTAGCGCAACGACCCATCCGGCCGCCAGTCGAACCATTCGGGATGTTCTTTCAGCCAAGGATGATCGGGCGAGCACTGGATCGCAAAGTCGATCGCGAGCTCAATCCCGTACTGCTCCGCCGCCTCATGTAGCCTCCGGAAATCGTCGAATGTACCGAGTTCGGGATGCAGCGCGTCATGGCCGCCGGCTTCCGAGCCGATCGCATACGGGCTGCCCGGGTCGTTCGGGCCGGGGGTAAGGGTATTGTTGCGGCCTTTGCGGAAAGCGCGCCCTATGGGATGGATGGGCGGGAAGTAGAGCACATCGAAGCCCATATCCCGAACCCGCGGCAGGTGGCGAATGACATCGGTGAAGGTGCCATGCCGGTTCGGATCGTCGCTCATCGAGCGTGGGAACACCTCGTACCAGCTCGCGAATCGGGCGCCGGTGCGCTCGACGGTGATTTGCAGCGGCGGATCGCGATGCACGGCGAAAGGCCGCGGGTCCGCTCCTTGCATCAGGCGGACCGTATCATCCGAAAGCAATTCGGCGCGCTGCTCGTCATCGGATAGGGTGTCGAACTGGTCCGCGAGCGCTGTCAATTGTTTGCGCAACGGGTCGGGTGCTTGCGCCGCGGTCTGTCGCACTAGGATCCGGCCTTCCTGCAGCTCGAGATGGGTATTCACCCCAGCCATGTGCTTCTTAGAAAGCTCGTCGCGGTAGGTCGCAAAGGCGTCACGCCAGGCTTCTACGGTGAACAACCAGGTGCCAAGCGTGCCTGGGGTGAACTGCCCCTGCCAACGGTCATTGCCGAGCGGCTGCATGCGCGCCTGGCGCCATTCCGATTCCCCGGGCCCGCGCCACAGCAGCGCCACCCCCAATTGGTCGTGGCCATCGGGAATAATGT
>JAFAHH010000184.1 GCA_019237355.1 Acetobacteraceae bacterium
CAGTCGTGCGAAGCACGCCGCCGGCGGATTTTAGATAACTCGCCTCTATGGCAAGGCGTAGAGTGTCGAGGTCGATTGCTTCGTCGAGAGCGACCCCGGTGCGCCGCGCAAACCGCGCTTCGTCTACCCCCTCATCCAGCCGCAACCCCATGATCAGCATCTCGCGCGCCTTCTCCTCGGCGCTCAGCTTCGTTTCCTGCGCTGTACCGTGGCCTTGGCGTTCGACCCGCTCGGCCCAAGGTTCGGGGGCGCGATGGCGGCGCGTAGCGAGCAGCGCTCCATCCAGGCTTACCCGGCCATGCGCGCCGGGTCCGATACCGGCATAGTCGGCATACCGCCAATAGCTAAGATTGTGCCGGCTCTCGGCGCCGGGACGCGCATAGTTGGACACTTCGTAGGATTGCAGCCCGAACCGCGCCGCTTCTTCGGCGGTTGCTGAATAGAGCGCGGCGGCGGCATCTTCATCCGGAAGCGTAATTGCGCCCCGCCGGTGTAAGCCCTCGAAAGCGGTGCCAGGCTCGATTGTGAGCTGATAGAGCGACAAATGGTCCGCAACCAGGTCCAACGCGCTCCGCAACTCGGCCCGCCACTCGGCTTCAGTTTGCCCCGGCCGGGCATAGATCAAATCAAACGAGATGCGGGGGAAGATAGCCCGCGCGGTCTCGAGGGCGCTGATCGCCTGGGCCGGGTCGTGCTGGCGGCCGAGGAGGCGGAGTGCGGCCGGGTCTAGGCTCTGCACGCCGAGGGAGACCCGGTTCACCCCGGCCTGGCGGAATCCAGCGAGCCGGCTCGCCTCCACGCTGGTCGGGTTGGCTTCGAGGGTGATCTCGATGTCCGGGGCCGGGTCGAACAGCGCGCGGGCGTTTTCGATCAGGGCGGCAACAGTCTCGGGCGCCATAAGGCTGGGCGTACCGCCGCCGAAGAAGACCGAGGTTAGGGGTCGCCGGCCGAGCCGGGCGGCTTCCCAAGCGAGCTCGGTGCGGAGTGCCGCGGCAAAACGCGCCTGGGGGATGCGCTCGCGCACATGCGAGTTGAAATCGCAGTAGGGGCATTTGGCCAAGCAAAACGGCCAGTGGATGTAGAGGGCGAGCGGCTCCATGGGTGTGTTAATTGGTCATGCCCCACCCGTAGCGAAGCCGAGCTGACCGCTCAAACCGTCCCGGAGTGGGGACCTGTCGAGAGCGCACCTGATTTGCACGATCTGCCCCGCCAAGGCGGCGATCTAAACCGCGCCCGGAATGGCGCTATGCCCGTTCGGCGAACAGCGGCTGAGCCCCTGCTTCATTCTCCAGCTGATCCCTTCGTCGTGGCGAGATAGGCAACGATTGGCGGCACATCCGCCTCCGCGATTGGCGCCTTGTAGACGTTGATCATTTTTTTAACCACGGCCTCCCAGGCCGCCTTGGATAAGGCAGGCTGATTAAGCACCATGTCGGCTGAATGACAGGCGAGGCAATTGTTATTAATCGGATCGGCGGCTGTTCCACCTGGAAACATTTGGACTCCAGCCGGCAGATCAACCGACACGGATTTTAATGCCGGGGCGGCCTGTGCCCAGACCGTCAACGGCAGGAGTGCTACCCCGAGCAGCAGGCCGAGGCGTAAGATACTGGTCAACATGTTCCTGCCCTCCTCAGGCCGCGGTGACGGCTGTGGTTTCAATCACGTTGCGCATGAAACCTGCTGGATTCCAGTTGGCGTTGCCAGGCTGGGCCTCACCCTTGCTATTCGTGCAGCGGACCATCAATGAATGGTTGCCCTTGGCCGCGAGGGTGAAATACGTCTCCCACTGCCGGAAGCTGTACTTGCCTTCGTCTTGGCCAAGCTGCGCTGGTTGCCAGCTCTTGCCGCCATCGGCGGAAAAGTCGACCTTGGCCACCCCGTAGTCGCCGCCAAACGCTATGCCGCGGGCTAGCGTGGGAGATCCCGCCGCGAACGAGGCGCCGTTTTGAATGTTGGTAATGAATGATCGTGGCTCCATCCGGTTGATCGGCACCATCTTCACTCCGGTCTGGCCGGGCGTGACATTGGCATACGGAGTGTCCGGGATCGTGTAGGCGGTTTTCATCCAGTAATTACTATCGGGTTGCGCGAGTACCTCGATGTCGTTGAGCATCTTGACCCAGTAAGTCGAATACCACCCCGGAACCACCAGCCGAAGCGGGAAGCCGTTCAGCAGTGGGAGCTGCTGCCCGTTCATCGCATAAGCAATCATGACTTCGCCGTCGCGCGCGTGATCGATATCCAGCGATTTCATAAAGTCAGGGGCACCCTCGACAACGGGCTCGTCGAGCCCGTTGAAGCGGACCTGGACCGCACCCGCCTTCACGCCCGCACGATCCAATATGTCCTTCAGCCTGACGCCAGTCCATTTGGCATTGCCCATGGCCCCGTTCGACCATTGGGCTCCGGCCACACGCGGCAGAACATAGCCGCGTGAATTGCCCGAACATTGGCTGACCGCCGCCAGCTCGACCCGCGGCAGGCCAACGATTTCCTCCAGAGACAATGATAGGGGCGTTTCAACTTGACCGTGCACGATCAACCGGAACTTAGCGACTTCAATCGAGGTAGGGATGACCGCCCAATGCCAGCGAACATAGAACTGGTCATTAGGCGTGAACACGCTGCGATCGAATACCTCGAATGGCGTCTCCAGCAGCGGCGGCCGGGTGCGCTGCAGGATCATAGGCCCCTTCTGTGGGAAGCTCGTTGTTAGAGGCCGATCATCAGGTCCGCCCGGGAGGCGAAGTTTCACGATCGTATCGGCAGAACTCGGCGTCGAAGACGACGCCAGGGCCGCGGCGCCGGCACCGGCGAGAAAATCCCGCCGGGACGAGGACGCCCTGAGCATAACACGATTGTTTCTCGCTAGCATCCCAAACTCATCGTCACTGTCCGGCACGCATCAGCGATGTGAAGATATGGGGCCGGATAAGCTCCGCGGTAAGAGTTGACCGTTTCTAGCATGCTGTCGCCTTGGACAAGCTACAACCGGGCCGGTCTGCACTGCCTGATTTGGCAGCTCACCTGCACCGGTCGCTGAACTCGGATAGGCTTGGGGTCCAGTATCGGGCAGGGCGGCGGCGCGGTTAGGCTTGACGATCGCGCTGACTTCGGGCCGCAGTCAGCCTGAAACGGGTCTAGCAGGCTGCGGAAAAGCGTTGAAGTTGATCGTTCGTGATGCAACGAAAGGAGGCCAGGGGCTTTGCCCCTGGACCCCAGCAAAGGCAGAGCCTTTGCAATCCAATCACTTAGTGGATGGGGTCTGGGGCCTTTCGGCCCCGTCTTGCGAACAGCATGCTCGCGCATGACGGGTCCAGGGCGGAGCCCTGGCCTTCCTTTTTCAGCAGACTGCTAGCTAGAGCGGGATGACTTTAGGTGAAGTCATCCCACCCTAGAATCTTTGGTTTCAGAGCGTGACTCAGGCTTTCCGACCATTCCGTCAAGCCACCGCGCTCTAGGGCGCCGTCTTTGGCCGACGGCCGACGAGAGTATACGGGACGCGTACCGGGCCATGAGCATGGCGAGCGGTCGAGATGCGACCCGTTTTGGCCTTCGCCTGCGGTTTTGATCACCGGGTCCGGAAATGGACCTGGTGCCAGGCATTGTTCATGAACCCTTTGAAGTTCCAGATATGCTCTGCCTCTTCGGGCTGAGTCTGGGCCGCTCGGTCCCAAGCGCGGACCGTAAGTTCATGCTCGCCGGGTGGAAGGTCGAGCCGGGATTCCCACAGCGTCCAGGTCCATGGCTCACCCCGCGGGTGTTCAAACGCCGCGCGGGCCCAGTTCTGTCCTTGATCAGCCGAGATCTCGACGCGCGCGATGGACCGCCCGCCCGCAATGGCATAGCCGCGAACGATGACGGGTCCGGCCGGAAGCTCAACGCCCTCGCCGGGTTCGCAAATCACGGCGTTGACCGGGATATCATAAAGCATCATCCCAGCCTCCCAATCCACATTCTCCTGATTCATATCTGAAGGGAACAGTTTATAATCTTTCTGCTGAAAGTAATTGCTGGATGGTTCGTCTTGAACCCGGATTCCGGCGAGCCATTTAACGCTCCGCGCGCCGATATACCCGGGTACGATTACGCGCAGGGGGAAGCCATGCTCGGGGGTCAGCGGACTTGCGTTCATCTCGTAGGCGAGCAGAACCTCGCCCTGAAGCGCCTTTACGAGCGGGATCGAGGCACCGTAAGAGAAACGGTCGCGTTCGTTTTCGATCTCGTCGACCGAGTCAAAGGCGACATGTAGCTTACCGGCATCGGCTTGCTGGACGCCGGCGTAACCCAGCACGTCTGCCAGAGCTGCGCCGGCCCACTCCGCATTGCCAATGGCACCCGGCTCCCATTTCGTGCCTGTCACGGGCCGTACCTCGTTCAGTTCGCTACGCCGGTTACCCGCGCATTGCAGCGTCGCCATGACCGTCTTGCGGGGAAACCGCTCCTGAAGCTCTCGCATTGAAAGCTCGAGCGGGCGCCCGACCAGACCGTTCACCTTGAGGTGGTGCTGGTCGAAGTCCAAACGCGGTATCGATCCGTGGCTGCGGATGTAGAAGCGCTCGATAGGTGTGACGAAGGAAGCCCGCAGCCGGTCGAGTGGTGGCTCGGCGTTGAGGGGAGCAGATTGATGGACAATGAGATCCTGGCTTGCTTGCGACATCAGCAATACTCCACGCCCGAGGAATTGCATAACGTCTGGGGACACGCGGTTTTCCCATAGAGCCGGATGACTTTAGGTACAGTCATCCCGTTCTAGGAACTTTGCTTTTCAGAGCGCGAGCCGGGTTTTCCGGCGATCCGGACCCTAATTCCGGGTCCCATTTTGCGCGCAAAATGGGACCCCTTGCGTGCGAATCGGGAATCCAGGTCCGCCTCAAGCCATCGCGCTTGAAGATGGGGCGCCGGGCGACTCGGGGCGCGACCTCTTGCTAATGTTTTGCTAATGTTTAGCTTCAGGTCGAAGCCGCCGTCCTCTAGAGTTTGGCTTTGAGAGCGCGACTGGAGCTCGCCGGCGACGCCGCCTCAAGCCGTCGCGCGCAAGGAGGGAAAAGCAATGGCAGAGCTTCGAGCGGATGGGAAGCGGGTTCTGGTGACGGCGGGCGCGTCAGGTATCGGCCGGGTGATTGCTGAGACCCTGTTGGATGCAGGAGCCAAGATTCATATCTGTGACATCGACCAGCCGGCGCTCGCTAGCTTCAGGCAGGCGTGGCCTGAATCTGGGGCAACACTCGCGGACGTTGCAAATGATACCCAAGTGGACCGCTTATTTCACGAAGCGGGAAGCGGGCTCGGCGGACTCGATGCGCTTGTGAATAATGCTGGGATCGCCGGCCCGACAGGGGCGATCGAAGACATCGACCCAGCCGAGTGGCGGCGGTGCCTGGAAGTGGGCCTTACCAGCCAATTTCTGTGTGCCCGGCGCGCAGTACCCATGCTCAAGGCAGCAGGTGGCGGAGCCATGGTTAATATATCATCCGTTGCTGGGCGGCTTGGCTACCCGTTTCGCACGCCTTATGCGGCGGCCAAGTGGGGTGTGATCGGTCTCACTCAAAGCCTCGCCAAGGAACTTGGACCCTCGAACATTTCCGTCAACGCCATCCTACCAGGGCTCGTCGAGGGACCCCGGATCGAAGGAGTGATCCGCGCCCGCGCTCAGACCCTCGGTATCTCGTTTGAGGAGATGGAGAAGCAGTACCTCGAACGCGTCTCGCTGCGGCGAATGGTAAGCCCAAATGACGTGGCCAATATGGTTCTGTTTCTCGTCTCGCCCTTCGGCCGAAACATTTCGGGGCAGTCCCTCAGTGTATGCGGGAATGTCGAGACGCTCTGATAAACTAGGCCAGAAGGCGCGCGCATCCGTGAGAAGATTCCAACTAGAGCGCTCACAGTCACATGGAACCGCTCTAGCTTTGTTTTGCGAGCAGATTCGCGCGATGTGGATCGCCTTCGGCGATTCCACCTGATCGCGATCTGCTCTAGCAGGCTGCGGAAAAACGCTGAAGTCGGTCATTCGCAAGCATAGACAGAAGGCCAGGGGCTTTGCCCCTGGACCCCAGCAAAGGCAGAGCCTTTGCAATCCAATCACTTAGTGGGTGGGGCCTGGGGCCTTTCGGCCCCAGCGGGTCCAGGGCAGAGCCCTGGCCTTTCCTTTTTCAGCAGACTGCTAGA
>JAFAHH010000230.1 GCA_019237355.1 Acetobacteraceae bacterium
CCCCGGGGATGCGGCCCCGAATGCGGGCGACACCCTCTTTCATCCCCGCCTCTACGGCTTCGGCTGTCGCGTTGCCGTTTTTACTGAAATCATTGATGCCCTCCAGCCAAATTACCGTCTTCACGCCAGAAAGGCTCAGCACGTCACGATCGAGCCGCTGGAGGGCGGAGGCTCCGCCTGGGAAGGGATGCTCGGGCGCGTATTCTGCTGGTCCAACGACCTGATTGCCGCCGATCCCGGCATTTACGACGGAGAAGCGTTCGCCATAGGCCGCGTGCAACCGCCGGGACAGCACATCCGGCCAGCGGTCGTCTCCATTCAGCGTTGAGGCCGTGCCGTCGGTAATCGAATCACCCAACGCCACCACGGCCTGCGTGCCCGGCGGCGCGTCCATGTCGATTGCATCGAGGAAGTACCAGGACGTCGTGCTGAATGGGAACCCGAGCTCTATTTCCGCCTGCGCAGCGTTGGCCCCGGCGCCAGGGGGCGAGAGATAGCAGGTGGTCAGCGCCTTGGCGTGCCAGGTCATGGGCCCTGTCTCCCCGAGCGCATGGAAGCTGACCGCCAGCTTGCGCCCTTGCATCGCTCCGGGCTGAACGAAGCCGAGCGTTACGGGATCGCTCCAGATCGACTGGCCGGGCGAAAGAGCGACGCTGCGCTGCCCGTTGAAAGTTACCGGCACGTTGGTCCCGGGCAGGATGGCCGCGCCGCTCATCTGTAGCCCGGCGTAGACAGAGTCCAAGGTTATATTGCGCGTTCCAAACGCATTCGAAAACCGCAGCCGCGCCTGCTTCGCCCAGATGCCGGGCCGGATGATAAGGCGGAAGCTCTGGTCGCGGGCACCCGTTTGGGCCGAGGGGAAAGCGAAGGAAAGAACGGGTTGGGCCGATGGATTGCCAACCGGATATGGGCCCTGCACCGACCCGGCCCAGGCTGTAACCCAGTTCTGCCCGAACGCGGCAACGGGCAGGAGCGCCACGAGTAGCGCGAGCAGCAGGCCTGGAAGCATAGTTCTATTACCCTCGTTCGGCGGGGTTAACCGCGTTGGGAGCGAATGTACGCGATGATGGCATCGATATCGGCATCGGGTAGGGACTCAGGGCTGAATGCGGGCATCTGCTGCAGCGGCCAGGTCCGGACCGATCTTGAATCGCGGATGAGTGCCCGCAGACCAGGCTCGGAAAGCTATTCTGTCGCATTCATTGGCTGGCCGAGATCGGGTCCTACGTCACCAGCGCCGCCACCGCTCAGCCGATGACATGGCAAGCATGACGTGAAAAAAGCGCGTTGGCCACGCTGTACGATAGGATCGGACGCAGCCGATTGGCGGATGGCAAGCTGCGGCCACCGCTTGGATGGCGAGGCAGTTGCCGTGATGCTTGCCAGCTTATACGGCCATTGCTCGCTGATAATGCCGGAACGTTCCGGGTGCTGCCAGACCAAATAGAACGGTGCGGCGCTTACTTCTTTGCCGGGCAGGTTGGGCCACGGGCGGCCGGGCTCTTCGATTGCAATCCAAGGCACTGCGCCGCCAGTCCGGGCGCGGTCAACAAGAGTGAGGGGAATTTGCGCTACGAAACCGTCTGTCGCGCGCATTTCCAGCGTATCAAACCGGTCATGCACTACGTTCGGGAGCAAGGACAACAAAGGAACCGCGCGATATTGGGTTCGCCGGTGATAGTCAGCATCATTATCAATGGTGATGTCGGCCACTTCGCCGCGAGCCAGAAGCTCCGGCGCGGTGAACGCGTGCAGACCGTTGCCCAGATCGAGGGTGAGCGATGCGACCTCAGCCCTGCCATCTACCCCGGCCAGGAACACCAATGAGAATGCTAGAAGCACCATCGCATTCTTCATCGTCGATTTTCCGGCCCCGGGACTGGCGGCCGCGCGGAGACGGTTCCGGTAAGCCACTCGAATGATTCACGGATTATTTCGATCGGGACGATATGCTTACCGTCAAACTCACGATACAGTACTTGATATCCCAGCCTCTGCAAGCGAGGCACCAAGGTCCGGCTGCAGCGCCACACCGGCAACACCTTATCTTGCACGCCATGCGAAATGAAGATGCGTGGGCGGCCCTGCCGATGCGCAAAAAGCGCGAAACCCGGCGAAAACGCTAGGATAGCATGGAACAGCTCGCCATTCGCGAGACCCAGGGAGAGCGCACACGAAGCGCCATCCGAGAATCCGCCAATCGCTACCCGGCCGGGGTCAATGGCGTAACCCGCAAAGATCTGCCGGAGCGCCCTGCTGATGAACGCGACATCGGCGCCGCATTCATCGAGGATCAGATCCCAGGAGCGGCCACGCGAATCGGGCGCTAGGACGATAATGGCAAACATATCGGCGAGGGGCTCGAAATGCCTGAGCACGGCTGCGGCCTCGCTCGCGGCGCCGTGCAGCAACACCAGCAGCGCCGCAGGCTGGTCGGCCTGGTAGCGCCCTGGCACAAAAATCAGTCCATCGCGCCCCGGTGCCAAGCCCAAAGCATAGCGCCCGGGCGCCCGCGGAGGCTTCTGGCCCTGCTGTGGACTGGCATCAACCTTAGGTGGGCTAGCCAATGTAATGGCCCAACTTCACCGTACCCTACGCTCTTCCGGGGCGCGCAAGCCCAAATGTCCGACCAGCAGCGTTGATCCAAATCCTGACACGGCTACCCTGTTCCTGCCGGCAGCCGAGCTGAGCATGCGCCGCAAATCGCCGTCCGCCAAGACGCGTTCGCGGCGCAATTGGCGCCAGGAGCCCCTTAGCGGCGCCATCGGAACTGGCGTATGCCGCCGCGTGCAGGCTGGGCAATGAGATCGCGCAATCATGACGGTTGGAAGTGAAGTTACCCCGGCCGCTCCCTCAAACCCTGGTTATGAGCGCAGCCGCCCCTGTGATAGGATTGCAAAGGCTCTGCCTTTGCTGGGGTCCAGGGGCAAAGCCCCTGGCCTTCTTTCGTTGCTTTACGAACGACCGACTTCAACGCTTTTCCGCAGCCTGCTAGAGCGGGATGACTTCAGGCAAAGTGATCCGCTGTAGCTATTCGGTGGCGTGCGTGTCAGGCTACTAGAGGCCGGCGGATGCCGTCAGAGCGGTGTGCTTCAGCAACAAGTTGTTGGTTGTCCGCAATACCAGACTTCGCTACGAAGGGTTCGTACCCAGGTCAGGAGCGCACTTTGCGAGCACTCTTTGTTTCGCGTGAGAGTACTTGGCGCCCCGGGCTGGGCGCGGTCTTGGGCATTCTGCTGCTTGCGACAGTAATCGCCTACGCGCCCGTACTGGTGTACGGCTATCCTGCCAATGGCTGGGATTCCCGTTACCATGCCGTCACGGCGCGGCTGTTCAGCGACCAACTCTGGTCTGGCGATCTCTATCCGAGATGGCTGATGGCAATGAATTCCGGCCTTGGCAGCCCCCATTTCTTCTACTACTCGCCGCTGGGGTATTACATCGCCAGCGCCTTCGACTGGTTCGGCGCGCCGACAGCCATTCCGCAACTCGGAGTAGCTGCTGTGCTGCTCGGCCTTATGTCGGGCCTCACGTGTTACCTTTGGCTGGCGCGCCTGATGCCGAATTACGCCGCGATCAGCGGTGCGGTGTTCTACCTCGCATCGCCATTCCACGTCTTCCTCGATCTTTTAACGCGCGCCGACTACGCCGAATTCGCCGCAATCACCTTCGCGCCGATCGTTCTGCTGGGAATCGAACTTCTGCGGGAACGAAAACACGTCGGCATTCCCTTAATGAGCTTGGGCTTCGCCGCGGTGGTACTCACCCATGTGGTGGTCGGCCTGCTCTTTGCCGGCGTTCCGCTAGTCTATGCGGTCGCACGGTTCCGCTTCCTGCCCGGGTGGCTGCGCAATACCTTCCTGGTTTTCCTCGCGATCGTCATTGGGCTCGGCATTGCCAGCTTTTACCTCTCACCGGCTCTGGCCTACCGCCCGGATGTGGTGATGCCTGTTCGGCAAATGGCCGCCGAAATGTTCGTCTTTGGTGGCCCAGCGCAACCGAGGCTGATCCTGTTCGTCCGCCTACTGTTCGTTGGCTACCTTGCCGTTCTGGTCGTCATGGCTGGAGCTTGGTGGCACACGTACCGGGGGCGGCCGGATGGCAATCTAGTGATGACGTGCCTCTGCCTCGCCCTCCTGACCCTGGGGCTTACCACCATATGGGCCCGTCCATTGTGGCTGATGCTGCCGATCCTGTGGACGCTCCAGTTTTCATACCGGCTGTTTATTATCGTCGATCTCTGTATGGCCGCGCTGGTTGGGTGGTTCATATCGGCGATGGCCAGCCGCCTTCCCGCGGCCAGGATCGTCAGCTTGGCCCTGTTTGCAATCCTGGCCACGGCCGCATCTGCCGCCGCCTTCGCCCTCCGCTTTGGGGTGTTCGAGTACGACTCCCAACTTTGGCGGGAGCGCGTTCGTTACACGAACGACTATGGATTGTTCCGGCCGTTGGCGGTGCGGACCGCCCTGCCTGCCGACCGGCTGCCGCTTTATGGCGGCGGAGTTTTCGGCCCGGATATCCCGCTCCCTCCCAGAACGCGGCTCATGGAAGGCGATGCGTCGGTCCTCATATTGGATTGGCGGCCCCGGCGCATCGTTTTGCAAATCGAAGCGCAGACGCCGGGGCGTCTCGCCGTCGGGCAACTTTATGTGCCGGGCTGGCAGGCCACCGACCTGAGTTCAGGCCGAACCTTACCGGTCTTGCCCTCGCCTGGTGAGGGGCTTCTGACCATACCATTTGATGCGGGGTTGCACCGGCTGGCTGTTTTGTTAATTCCCCGGCCGCCCGAGCGCGAAGGCGCGGCGATCTCACTTCTAAGCATGACTCTGCTCGTCGCGTTAACGGTTGGTTTTGGTTTCGCTCACGCGGACTTCCCGCGAGGCCTCTGGCCGCAGCGGTGGCTGGGCGTGTGGTCGCGGTGGAAGAGTCCATAACGGTACGGCTGCGTTATGGGCTGCCGCGGGCGGGCCTAGCCGGAGCGACATGATTAGGTAAAAGCCATGCCGCTCAACGACCTTGATTTTGAGAGCGCGATTCAGGCTTTCCGGCGATTCCGCCTTAAGCCATCGCGCTCTAGCCACACCATCCGCCTCAGCCCTGCCATTATTGCCATCAGCATATCGGCGAAAAAGGGGCGCGGGTCCCGCCAGCAAAAGACGTAGTAGCTGGAAGATGACCTAAAGAAATCGGCGAGGAACGATAGAACCTCGTGCAGGGGGCCGCGGTGCTGCGGATCGTTCAAGGTCTTGCGCCGTAGCACAACGGCGAGCAGCCGCCTTGTATTCGGGATCATGTAGCGGCAGCGCAGACCGGCGCGGTATGGCTTGATCTCCGGCCGGCGGTTTAGCCCAAGCGCGCAGTAGGTCCCCCACCCGAAATGCACGCCGGCATGGTAGGCGAGCGGCAGGCTGCCCCAAAAACGCCCGTTGATTTCCATAAGCGCAGCCTTGCCCGTGCTGGAGTCGAACCGGTACTCGACCATTGCCGGGCCTTCCCAATTGATTCGCCGCAGTAAGGCCTCAGACTGCGCCATTAGTGACGCGTTCGCATCCGGGGGAAGACTGCGGCATACCGTTGAGACCCCTCCGTCGGGGGGCCATTCGGCTATCCGTTCATGCTGAAAGCGAAGCAGCGCCTCGCCATCCTTCATCAGGAACATCTGCCCGAGGCCACGGCCGGGACAGAAGGACTGCACTAATGGAAGAAGCCCGGCCGGGCGGTAGCGCGTCAGTGCCCGACGCAGTGCGTCGGTATCCGCAACATACTCCGATTTGAGCAGCGGTAGTCGGTGCGCGGCTAGTCGCCCCGCGGCCAGCTCGGGGTCGCGCCACTTCAGAATGCAGGGATAGGTGAGGTGGCCCGGGATGCTGGCGTCTAGCTCCGCGATGGTGGGCTCCCAGGTGATGGGGACCGGAATGCGCAGCTCCGCCGCAAGGGCGCAACTACGGAGCTTGTCGTTGACCAGCTCTAGCTTGTTCCGGGCGGCGATCAGTGGCCGCAGCCCGGGTAGAGCACCCGCATCCGCAGCCGCACGCATTGCTAGT
>JAFAHH010000351.1 GCA_019237355.1 Acetobacteraceae bacterium
TGACCGAAATGAAACGGCGGACGATGCTCGCCATTGCCGGGGGCACCCTTCTGGGCCATGAGCTCGGACATCCGTTCATTCGCCCCGCCGCGGCAGCCGAATTCACTTACAAATTCGGCTCCAATATGCCGGCCCCGCATCCGCTCAACACCCGCATGCAGCAGGCCGCGGATCAGATCAAGCACGATACCGAGGGCAAGCTCGAGATTACCATTTTCCCGGATGGGCAGCTTGGCAGCGATCCGGAGATGTTCTCCCAATTGCGCTCCGGAGCCCTCGAGTTCTTCTCGCTCTCGGGGGCAAACGTACTCTCCGGCATGGTACCGAACGGCGCCATCTCCGGCGTGGGATTCGCCTTCAAGACTCCGGAGCAGGTCTTTTCGGCAATGGACGGGGAGCTGGGCGCCTACATTCGGGCCCTCATCCGCAAAGCTGGGATCGAAGTGCTGGATAAGATCTGGGATAACGGCTTCCGGCAGATTACGACCAGCGACAAACCGATCCAGGGTCCTGCCGACCTGCGCAACATGAAAATTCGTGTGCCGCCGGGCCGCTTATGGGTGTCGCTGTTCCAGGCGCTCTCGGCAGCGCCGACCCCGATCAGCTTCAACGAAGTCTATTCCGCGCTACAGACGAAAATGGTCCAGGGTCAAGAAAACCCGCTCGTGGTGGTCGACGTCGCCAAGCTGTATGAGGTGCAGAAATTCTGCTCGCTTACGAACCATATGTGGGACGGGTACTGGATGCTTGTGAACAGGGCCGCCTGGCGGCGGCTTCCTCCCGACTTCCAGGAGATTGTTGCCAAGCGGGTAAACGCGGCGGCGGTGGAGCAGCGCCAGGACGTGATCAAGCTCAATAACAGCCTGCAGTCCGGGCTCGAGGCCAAAGGACTGAAGCGCAATACCGTCGAGCCGCAACACTGCCGGGAGGCGCTGAATACGGCCGGATTCTGCACCGAGTGGAAGAAGACCTTCGGCGAGGAAGAGTGGGCGCTTCTCGAGAAGGTCAGCGGGAAGCTGACCTGAGCATCGGCGCCTACTGTAGGGATTGTTTCAAACCTCTGTATCAGGTGGGCAGGCCTTGTAGGCGATCCTGGCCAGGCAATCGAATTCGGCAACCGACAGCGTCTCCGCCCGGCGGTCCGGCGCAATGCCCGCCCGGCATAGGAACGCCTCGCCTCCAAATTGGGCGAGCGCGCTACGTAACATTTTGCGCCGCTGCCCGAAAGCGGCGGCCGTTATTCTTTCCATCGTTGCGAACAATCCGGGTTCGGGCTGGCTCGGCTTTGGGTCGAGCCGAACGACGGCCGACCAGACCTTCGGCGGTGGTACAAAGGCGGCTGGCGGGATGCGAAGGACCAACTCAGTGCGGCAGGTCCATTGGGCCAGCACGGCCAGCCTCCCATAGGGCGCCGAGCCGGGGCTCGCGCACATCCGTTCGGCCACCTCCTGCTGAAACATCAGGGTGAATCGCTCGAAATCCGCCGCCTGCCCGAGCCACCCGATTAGCAACCGGGTGCCGATATTGTAGGGTAGGTTGGCAACGATCGCGCGCGGCGGGGGGACGATGCGCGCCAGGTCCATGGCCAGGGCGTCGGCCGCAATCACCCGGAGCCGCCCGGCCGAGACGCTGGCAAGTTCCTCTATCGCCCCGACGGCGCGCGGATCGACCTCGATCGCGGTGATGCTTGCCGCATCGGTTGCGAGGAGGGCACGGGTCAAGCCCCCGGGACCCGGCCCGATCTCAACGACATGGCGGCGCGCCAAATTCCCCGCCGCCCGGACGATGCGCGCGGCCAGGTTGAGATCCAGCAGGAAATGTTGTCCCAGTGGCTTGCGGGCCGTCAAGCCGTGACGCGCAATCACATCCCGCAGCGGCGGACCGATCGGCCGGCCGGCTAGGTCCGCGGGCAAAGGTCAGGACTTCAGCGCGCCCTTGCTATCCCGTAGCTCGATATTGGCGCGGCGGCGCAGATCTTGTTGCAACTGCCGGGAGGCCAGCTCCACCCGGCGCGCGAGCAACTGATTACGGACATCATCCTTGGTCATTTCGGCCAGGTTCTTTTGTTCTCGACTGCAAACAATCATGACCGCGATGCCGTCCGGAGCCACCAGAGGCTGGGTGGGCCGTCCCTCCGGTATGGTCGCGAGTAAATGCTTGAATGCTGGGGGACTGACGTTCTCGAGGCGCACTTCGCCCGGGTCGGCCGGCCGCGGTGAATTATTGGCGCGCGCAGCGGCCTCCATCTGCGCACAGGAATGCACGGTTGCGCCGATTTGCTTGGCTTTTTCCAGCGTCTGTCGCTGCTGCTCGTTAGGTTCTTGCGGATTCAGTGGGGCGGTAAAAGGCAGGAACACTTCGCGCACCGAAAGGATGGTCGCCATATCATTGCCAATTTCACGTTTGGCCCGCAAGGTCACGATCGAGATGCCGCCAGGAACCCGGATCGGGTTGCTGACCGCGCCGGGTGGCATTTCCGCAACCACCCGGGCGACTTGCGGATCGAGTTGATTGGTTTGCACCCAGCCAAGATCTCCGCCTTGCAAAGCTGTTTGGCTCTGGCTGAACTGGGCGGCGACGACCGGGAAAGGCGCGCCCGAGCGTAACTGGGCGATCACGGTGTCGGCAAAACGCTGCGCTTCATCGGCACGAGCGGGATCATCGATGGGGACAAAAATTTCGCTGATTTGATACTCAGGCTGGCCGGTTTGCGCCGCAAGCAAGCGCTGCTGCTCGGCTACATCAGCGTCGCTGATCATCGCCTTCTCGCCGAGCTGCTGCCGCAGCACCAGGGTCCAGCCAAGCTGCACCCGGATTTGATCCACCAGCGTCCGGAAGCTCACGCCGTCGGCGGCGAGCTTGCGCCGGAGTGCGTCGGACGCCATGCCGTTTCGCTGCTCGATCTCCTGGATGGCATCGGCGATTTGCTTGTCGCGGACCACGATATGGCGCCGCTGTGCTTCCTGCAGCCGCAGGCGCTCATCAATGAGCTGGCGCGTCACTTGGGGGCGAAGACGCTCCAGCACCTCCGGCGTCACCGGCATGCCGGTGCTGAGCGCAAATAGCCGCCCGCGGTTATCCACATCGTGGCTGCTGATCACGTCGCCATTCACGGTAGCAACGATATCCGTCGTCTCGGTGCGGTTCGGCGGCGGAGCGGCCGGGCTCACGCGTGGCGGCGAGGCCGCAAAGCCGGGCCCTGCAGCCATCACGGCCGCAAAGATGAGAACGGGGAAATAACGGAGCGCCATAGCCAACCTCACATGGCGTGGAAGCCGAACTGGCCCACGGTTTTGAAGGTCATTTGAAATAAAAGCGTGGTGGAGCCATGATCGTACTCCACCGAAGTATACCGGCGGTAGAACTTTATATCGAAAATGTAGCACTCGTCCTCATACGCGCCATCGGCCCCGAGGAAGACCATCTGATTGTGGGTCAGGTCCCGGCGCGCAAAGGTGTTTAACCGGTAATGGCCAAAGCTCGTACCCGCGCCTAGGGTGATCTCGTCGCGCGGCATATAGAAGCCGCTCCCTACCGGCGGAGGGTACGGCTGAGCGTAAAGAGTATAGGGATTGAATGTGGTGTAGATATAGCCGAGGCTCATGTGAAAGCGCGGAACGCCGGCGGCGGCGATGATATCAGCCAGCCGCGTTTTGAGGCTGCTCTGATCGAGCCTCCAGCGATATGTAAGATCGAACCAGTTCGTCGGTGTGAACGTCACTCTTCCAACATAGTCTGAAAGATGACGATTGAGGCCCGATCCAAATGGAAAAAGCGGGTTCACTTCGGTTTGGTAGGACTGGCCGGCAAGCCCGTCCAAGGCCACTCCATTCAGGTACCAAGCCCCATGCATCGCATAATTGACGCGCGTGCCGCCTTGCAGCCGGTCGATGCCGGAAAACCGGTTGAAGCCAAATAGGGTCATGTCGGTAAGCTGAAAATCGAAGCTGTCCTCATTCGGATATTTGTTGAACTGACTATCGCCAGCATTGGGCGCCGTGACCACCTGGGCCCGCGGCTCAATGATTTGCGTGCCCCAACTACCCGAATCCCGCAGGAAGGGCCAGCGGAAATCCAACGCGGCTTGGGGAAAGGCTCGCCCATCGCTTACGCTGTTATGGGTGAAAAAATTCGGCTGCTCGTTGGTTTGGGTGGCATTATAGAGGGCGCTATCGCTATGCAAGGTAATTTGCCATAGATCGCCCAGATATCCGGTGAAGGGCCGCTCCCAGTTCAGCGTCAGGCCGGCCCGGCGCGTATTGGTGCCGACTGGGCGCAAGACATTGAAACTCATCAGATCGGCGCTAAGCCGGCCGCCGAGGGGATCGACTTGGCCGAAATAGCTGTACTCGTAGCGCGGCAAAACCACCGGCAGCTCGCTTTGCGCGATCGAGGTGATCAGGCTCTGATAGAATCGCGAGTCGAGCCGGGCATAGGCGCCCTCGCCAAACCCCTCCAGGTAGATTTGGCTGTTCAGCAGGTTCGGCGTGCCGCCGAGATAACGGCCAAGCTGAAAGTCACGCACGTAATCGGCGGAACTCGCGCGTTCGATATCGAATCCGTAGCGCCAGGTATCATTGAGGCTGAAACGTCCCCTGGCATCGATCGAGGCTTGCGCATGGCCTTCGTCGTAGGCGAGCGAGCCGTCGATGGTCATCGTTCCATCATTGAAGCGGCGGCGATACTCAAGCGAGAGCTCCGGTCCCTGTTTGGTAGCGACCAACGGCACGAAAGTCGCGTCGGATTGGTCGTCGATCACAAGGTAATAGGGAACGCCAAGGAACGCGCCGATATGGGAGGAGGTGCCGATCGTGGGAATCAGTAACCCGCTGGCGCGCTTCACCGAGGGATCGGCATGCTCGAAATACGGGAAATAGGCCACCGGCACGCCGAACATTTCGAGCTCGGCGTCCTGATACTCGATCCGCTTATGCTCCGTATCCTGCACCGCTGAAAGCGCGCGGATCTGCCATAACGGCGGCCTGTTGGGATCCTCCTTGCACAGATTACAGGTCGAGTACACGACCCGGGAAAATTCATTGATCACGCCGCCGGTACGGCGCGCCCCATTGGCCGCGAGCCGGGCATTCTCGGCCAGAATCGCGCGCAAGTCCCGCAGCACTCCCTCTTTCATGTCGCCGGTGAGTTCGGCGTAGTCCGAAAACAACACCTGTCCGGTCGGCTCTAGCAAGACAACGTTGCCGCTGGCGGCCATGATATTGGTGTTGCGATCGAAGGTAATCTTATCGGCGCGCAGCACCCGGTCGCCCTGCCAGGCTTCCACATGGCCGGTTGCGGTGAGGATCCCCAATTCCCGGTCGTACTCCACTTGATCAGCTATGAACGTCACGGGCTCGCCGCTGGTGACCGGATGCTGGCCGCCGAATTGGCTGAGTTGCCCAAGCTGGGCCCGGGCGGCGCCCGGCAGCACCAATAGACCCGCCATGAGAAACATGGGGACCAGCAGGAGGTAAAGTCGTGGGTAACGCCGCCTAACGCAGCACCGGGGCTGGCCATGACGTTGGATACGAAATCGCTTCAACCCCTTTAGACAGCGCCGACTCACCATGTCTCAGCCGTCTTCCACGTGCAACAGCAAGGCGACCGCCAGCATCAGGCCGGACGCCGCGGGCGCCCAGGCTGCCAGGGCCACGGGGATGGCCCCGGACTGCCCAAACTCTTCGGCCAACTTGGATACCATGAATAACGCAAAACCGGCGGCAACCCCGCTCCCGATCATGCGCCCGATCCCACCCCGCCGCGCCGGGCGCATCGAGAATCCAGCCGAAACCAGAGCCATCGTGGCCGCGAGCAGGGGCAGGGCAAGCAGCGCCTGAAAATGCAGCCGGTGCCGGATAGAAGAGAACCCGGAGCGGTCCAGCAAGGCAATGAAACCGGGCAGCGCCCAAACTGATAGCGTGTCGGGCGAGGCGAAACTCTCCTGCACGCGCGAAACGGTTAGGTCGGTTTTGAGCAGCATCGTAACCGGTGCTTCGGGCAGTTGGTCCGGATGGATGACGCGCGCGTTCTCGAGCACCCATACCCGAGGCCCCAAGGTGGCCCGGCTGGCCTCGATGCGCGCGAGCAGGCGGTCGGCTTCATCCAGGCGGAACACGCTGACCTCGGTGGCATCCAGCGTCTTGCCGCGCAAATGCACAGTCTGGGCATGAATGATGGCCACACCTTGTGGGGTCAGCTCGCGATCGGACTGGCGCAGCCAGAGCTGCCCGCCGGTGAGCGCGAGCGGTCCGCCTCCGACGCGGAGATAAGTATTGTCGAGCACTTCGGCCCGGGCCAGGAGAACGGAGGAGAGCGGGCTCACGGCGGCGGTGGCGACCCCGCCGAGCAGCAAGGCGCACAGCATGGGGGCTGACAGGAATTCCCAGGCGGATACGCCGGCTGCTCGCGCCACGATAAGCTCCGAGGACCTGGTCAAGCGCCAGAACGCGAGGATCCCCCCGAGCAGCACGGCAAACGGCAACAGCTGGATAGCGATGTAAGGCAGGCGCAAGGCGGCAATCTCCGTAACCAGGCCGAATGTCACGTCCGGCTTGGTCGCGGCCCGCCGCAGCAACTCGATGAAATCGAACAGCGCGACCAAGCCGCTCAGCGCCGCCAGCATAGCCAGCACCGCGACCAGGAATTGCCGCGAAATATAGAGCGAAAGGGTGATTGCCGCAGTCATACGGTGGCCGAAGCGGTTTCCGCACTAGGCCGCATCGCGCTGCGGCGGAACGGCCAGAGCCGCGGGCCGAAGAGCATCCAGGCAGCCGCCAAGCCGGGCCCTGCCGCCTCGATCCATACCAAGGGGATAAACCTATTATCGCGCGAAGCGAGACTCCCCACCGCAAGCTGGAGGGCTAATAATCCCACCACAACCGCCACCGCAGCCAACGGCCGCACGATCCCGCCATGCCGGCGGAAACTGCCGGTCAGCACGCTCGCCAGCGCCACGAGCGCGAAGGACCCGGCGGTGAGCGGGGTCGCGAGCCGCCGGTGCGCCTCCGCATGCCATTTGGGTATGTCACGCGGGTTGAAGACAAAGGGTTCTGGATGCCAGAGATCGGCTAATGAAACTTCGGTCATGTCGCGCAAGCGCCCCGCTTCGGTTCGGCTGGTCTGCGCGAGGTCGATCGTGTTCTCGCTGAAAGTCAGCATGTTGAGCCGGCCGGTTTGCCGGTCGATTTCCTGGCGGCTGCCATTCGAAAGCAGAACGCGCGGGCCGGCCGGGCCTTCCACCAAGCGGCCGCGCTCGGCGAGAATGGTTGCGTGCGCATTCTTCTGCCGCGCGTCGTCCACCAGAATGCCGCGGAGCAAGCCATCCGGGTCGCGCGACCGCACGTACACGGTAAGGTCGTCCGAAATGGACGTGAAAACCCCCTCTTGCAGCATGAAGGCCGCCACCCGGTTGCGAATCTCCCATTGAAATTGGCGAAATTCCGCCAGGCTTACCGGCACAATCCAAAGGTTGAGCGCGTAGCAGGCGCCGATCGCCAGACCCCCGGCAGCGAGAGCGGGCCGGGAGAGCGCCCAGGGTGAGAGTCCGGCGGCGCGCATGACCGTCAGTTCCCGGTCGCCGGAAAGCCGCTGGTATATGAACTGCACCACCACAAAACAGGTGATCGGCAGGATCACCGCGACGAAGCTTGGGATGAGCAACCCGGTCAGCTCGAGGAAGACGAAGAAGGAAAGGCCGTGATTGACGACGAGCTCCACAAACCGGAGCGATTGCGTGAGCCAGATCAGGGCCGCAAGCCCGCTGGTGACCAGCAGCAGGGCCCAGAAAATCTGGCGGAAGACGTAGCGATCGATGCGGGTGATCAGGGGGCCTGCGGCCATGAATGAAACGGGGCCAGAAGTTGAGTCGGCGGCGATTGCGAGCACCTGTTTGTGATCTACTCCCGCGGCGAAGGCAAGCCATGCTTCGCTGGGGCGCCGGCGCGAGGCGCATCAGCGCCGTTGGAAGAGCCGTTCCACCTCCGCCCGGCTGAGCTTGAGATAGGTCGGCCGGCCATGGCTGCAGGTCGCGGCGCGCGGGGTTGACTCCATCTCGCGCAGCAAGGCCGCCATCTCAGCCTGGGTCAAAGCCCGCCCTGCCCGGATGGAGCCATGACAGGCGAGTCGCGCGAGGATGGCGTCAAGGCGGGACCCGAGGCTGAGCGCCTCGCCGCCCTCTGAGAGCTCCTCGGCGAGGTCGCGCAGCAGGGGCCCGGGCTCGGGGGCGCCGAGCACGGCCGGCAGGCCCCGCACGAGCACGGCGCCCGCTCCGAACGGCTCGATCTCCAGCCCGAGCCGGGTCAGGCCGGCGGCGTGATCGAGCAGCCGCGCCGCATCCGCCCGGGGCAAGTCCACGATGGCGGGCAGCAACAAGGGCTGGGACCGCACGCCGCCCGCAACATATTGCCCCTTCAGCGCCTCGTGCATCAGGCGCTCATGGGCGGCATGTTGATCGACCAGCACCAGGCATCCGTCCGCTGCCACCGCAATGATATAGGTCTGCCAGACCTGAGCGACCGGAGCGCCTAGGGGAAAGGCGCTGGGCCCGGCCACGGATTCGCCGAAGCTGCGGGCCCGCGGCGGTGCGGCGAGCGGCAATTGCGCCTCGGCAAAGCCCGCCGCCGGCAACGATGGGGGATTGAGCCGCCCCGGAAGGTGACCCAGCCGTAATGGCGGACGGGCAGCAAGGCGGGTAGCGGAATGGGCGCTGGCGGGGGCGGCGAGCGCCGCGCGGAACGCGCCGATCACAAGCGCCCGCACCGCGCCGGGGTCGCGAAAGCGCAATTCGGCCTTGGCGGGATGGACATTCACATCCAGCGCGTCGTGCGCGATCTCAAGGAAGAGAGCGACGATGGGATGCCGCCCAGCCGCAATCACATCGCGATACGCAACCCGCACCGCCATGCGCAGCACGGGATCGGCAACCGGCCGGCCATTCACGACCAGCACCTGCCCGGAAGCGGTGGCGCGCGTCGTTGCCGGCCCGGCGGCATAACCACTCACATGGAGCCCCTCGCCGCCGCCCTCGATGGCCAGCAACGGCGCCTCCACCCCAAGCAACGCGGCGACACGCGAGGCCCGATCCTGCGGAGGCAAATCGAAGACGCGCCGCCCATCCGACTCGAGCCGGAACGCCACATCCGGCGCGGCATGAGCGAGCCGGCGCACCGCGGCCTCGGCGTGCTCACCCTCGGCCCGAGGGTGCTTGAGGAATTTCCGCCGCGCTGGGGTCGCATAGAACAAATCGGCGACCACGACCTGCGTCCCTTTGGGTCCGGCCGCCGGCGCCGGCGGCGTGACCCGCTCGCCCTCCACGCGAATCAGATGCGCCCAGGCCGCCCCTTCTGGCCGTGAGGTAATCGCGAGCCGCGCGGCGGCCCCGATGCTCGGCAACGCCTCGCCCCGGAAGCCCAAAGTGGTGATCCGGGTAAGGCCATCGCCTTCGGGAAGTTTCGAGGTGGCATGGCGCTGCACGGCCAGGGCGAGCGCCTCCGCATCCATGCCGCACCCATCATCGGTCACTTCGATGCGGGTGATCCCACCATCGGCCAGGCTAACGGCGATCCGGCGCGCGCCCGCGTCGAGCGCGTTCTCGACCAGCTCCTTGACGGCCGCGGCTGGACGCTCGATCACCTCCCCCGCCGCAATAAGGTTGACCGTCGCCTCGGGCAGCACGCGAATCGGCGCCTGCCGGTGGTGGGCCGCCGGCTGGGGCGCGGAAGGTGGCGGACTCAAGCGGGACTCCGAGGGCACGGCGTCAGGGTAATGAGGTGCTTCGGGGCGACGCAAGCGGCCTGGACCCGGCCAAATTCCGCGCCAGAACCTTGATGACTTCAGGTCGAGGTCATCAGGCTCTAGGATGTATTTTTGAGAGAGCGCGATTCAGGCTTTCCGACGATTCCGCCTCAAGCCATCGCGCTCTAGC
>JAFAHH010000740.1 GCA_019237355.1 Acetobacteraceae bacterium
ACTTGGAACGACGACGCCCAATGGAAATCGATGCTCTCTTGGGCGCGGTCGTGGAGTTGGGGTTACTAACGGGCGTGCCTATGCCCATCTCAGAGGCCGTGCTGGCGCTCGTGCGGGAGCGGGCCCGTCAGGCGGGTTGTTATTAGACTAGAGCGCGATGACTTGAGGCGGCCTCGGGTGCCCAATTCGCAAGCGAATTGGGGTCCCGATCGTCGGAAAGCCTGAATCGCGCTCTGAAAACCAAAGTTCCTAGAACGGGGTGACCTCACTTAAGGTCATCCCGCTCTAGGGACCCAGAGAAGATAAGCTTCCCGGAGCGGGACGCGGACACCTCCCAGTGCACGTATCCTCAAGCCCCACGCCAGCGATGCTGTCGCGATCTGATGAGGTGCATGAGTGTGCGCCTCGGCTGGGAGAGCCGGCAGTCTGCTGAATGTTAAATCACAAGCCCATGTTCGCGCGCCCAGGTCGCGATCGGCTCGCGCAAGCTGGGCTTGTCCGCAAGCTTCCGGCGCATCGTGGCCAGCACCGGCCTGAAGGCCCTGAGATCGAGCGAGGCAAGCATTGCTTTGACCGGCAGGACCGCAGAGGCAGACATCGACAACGTGCGCACACCAAGCCCGGCCAGAGCCAATGCCTCGAGCGGCCGAGATGCCGCCTCGCCGCAGACAGAAACGGAAACGCCCGCGGCGTCCGCTTGCTCGATCAGGTATTCGAATGCGCTGAAAACAGGCGGCGAAAGCAGGTCATAGCGGTCGGCAATACCCGGCGTGCCGCGGTCTGCTGCAAACAGGAACTGAACGAGATCATTAGTTCCTACGGAAATGAAGTCGGCGTGGCGCAGCAGGGTGGGAAGCTGCCACAGCAGCGAAGGTATCTCCAGCATGGCGCCCGCCTCCAGCCGCTCTGGCTGCGGATGTACCCGCTTCGCCTCCGACTCGAGTAATGTCCGGGCAGCACGGAATTCCGCAACCGTTGCAATCATTGGAAACATCACCGATAGCGCCCGGCCGCCGGCGCCTAGCAGCAACGCACGGAGCTGCCGCCGCAGGAGAGCGGGGCGGTCGAGCCCGACCCGGATCGAGCGCCAACCCATCGCGGGATTCTCTTCCTCGAGCTTTGCCCCGGGAAGCTGCTTGTCAGCACCGAGATCAAGCGTGCGGAACAGCACGGGGCGATCTCCTGCACTGTCGAGCACGCTTGAGTATAAGGCCGCCTGCTCAGCCGGGTCGATCTCGCCACCTCGCGCCAGCACGGCGATCTCGGTTCGGAATAGACCGATCCCATCGGCACCTGTGGTTTCAAGCTGGTCGAGCTCGAGCTTGAGACCTATGTTGAGCATCAACCTAAAGGGTACGTCATCGGCGGTACGGGCCGCGCGTTTGCGCAGTTCGGCCCAACCCGCCTGCCGGGCGGTACGCGCTTCCAGCGCCGCGATATAAATCTGGGCCAGCTCGATATCTGGCCTGAGGATCAGCTCACCTTTGTCGGCGTCCAAAATGGCGTCGTCGCCGGGCTCCGCCGTTTCAAGCGCGCCACGTGCGCCCCCCAGCGCGGGAAGGCCAAGCGCCCGCGCCATGATTGCCGCATGCCCGGCTGGAGTCCCCTCCTCGATGACGACGCCCGCAATCCCCCGATTCCGCCAATCAAGCAGCTCCGCCGGACCCAAGCGGCGGGCTAGCAATATGGCGCCCACCGGCACCACGGCTCTTGGTGCATTGCCGTTCAAAGTCGCCAGCAAACGCCCGGCCAGGTCTTCCACATCGGCCAATCGTTCCCGCAGATACGGGTCCCCAACACGCCGCATCCGATCGCTAAACTCACTCGCGACTCGCTCTACCGCAGCGCCCGCGGAGAGGCCGCTGCGGATTGCCTCCCCCGCCCGCCGGAGCCATCCTGGATCGGCGGCTATCAATCGGTAAGCCTCGAGGACCTCCCGCGATTCATCGCCGGCGTGCGCGCTGGACGCGATGAGCTGGTCCAGCTCCTTCTGCATGCGCGATACCGCTTGCTGCAGGCGCGCGAGTTCCGCCTTCGGATCTTCCGCAAGCAAATGGCCCAACGTGCGCCGCGTGGAGCGCACCACCACAGGCCCGATCACCACCCCCGACGCCAGAATGGTCCCTGGAAAGATGCGCTGCAGCGTGGCGCCTACGCCCTCTTCGGCGCCGTCGGAGGCGCCGCCGCCGGCGAGCTGCTCCGCGAGCACCATCGCCAACGTTTCGAGGACATCGACTTCCTCAGGCGTGTAAGCCCGCGGCTCCCGCTTTTGCACCACGATCACGCCTAGCGTATGTCCAGCCCGCCGGACCGGCACGGCAAGTAGGGACGCGTAAGGTGCTTCGCTTGTTTCTGAACGATAGACATAAGCGGGGTGATTTGGCGCGTCCGCCAGGTTCATCACTCTCGCAGTCGCCGCTGCGAGCCCAACGATGCCCTCGCCGACGCGCAGACGAGTGCGTCCGACTGCCTGTGGATTGAGACCCTGGGTTGCCATCAGCTCCAAGATATCGCCCGGCCGCATCACATAGATCGAGCAGGCATCTGCCCCAAGTTCGCTCGTTACGAGCTTCGTGATTTCCGGCAGCGGGGCGGCCCCGCTGGCCATAATCTCCCGCAAGCGGGCCAACAAGCGGCGCGGCGGGGACATGAGATTGCCCTTTTAGGCGCTGCGCATCGCAAGCACAGCGACGGCCTGGCCGACGATCTCCTCAATGATCTCAGCGATCGTTTGCTCCGAAGTCACCATGCCTACCGACTGTCCCGCCATGACGCTGCCATATTCCACGTCCCCCTCGATCACCGCTCGGCGCAGCGCGCCTGCCCAGAACTGCTCGATCTCGAGCTGCGCCTGCTCCTTTGAAAGTTCCCCAGCCTGAAACCGGTCCCTCGTATGGGCCTGATGCTCAAGGAAGCGCTTGGTGCCTTCGTTGACCAGGCCGCGCACGGGAATCACGGGAAAGCGCTCGTCGAGCTGCACCGAGGGCATGGCGTCGCGCGCCTGCGCTCGGATGAAAGCCCGCTTGAATTTCGGATGCGAAATGCTTTCCTTCGCCGCGGCAAATCGGGTGCCAAGCTGCGCCCCCGAGGCGCCCATTTCCAAATAGGCCAGGATCGCCTCACCGCGCCCCAGCCCCCCGGCCACGAATACGGGTACCTCCCGGATATGGGGGAGGATTTCTTGCGCGAGTACTGTCAGGCTGACTGGGCCGATATGCCCCCCCGCCTCCGATCCCTCAATCACCAGCGCATCGGCCCCAGAGCGTACCAGCCGCTTGGCAAGAACCAACGCAGGAGCAAAGGCGATCAGCTTAGCGCCGCCGTGCTTCACGGCGCGCACGGCGCCGCCCGGGGGAATGCCGCCCGCGAGCACGATATGCCCGACCCGCGCTTCAGTGCAGACCCGGATCAGATCGTCGAGCTGCGGGTGCATGGTGATTAGGTTCACCCCGAAGGACTTGTCCGTGAGTGCCTGAGTTCCAGCGATTTCTGCCGCTAGCTGGCCTGGAGTCATCGCGCCGCAAGCGATTACTCCGAACCCGCCGGCGTTCGAAATGGCGGCGACAAGGTGGCGTTCGCTCACCCATGTCATCGCCCCGCCCATCAGGGCATAGCGGCAGCCCAGGAACTGCGTTCCACGCTGCCATAACCGGTCGAGTTGCACCTGCGCCCGCTCATAGCGCGGATCGGCACTGGTCGGTTGGGCTGGGGCGATGTCCGGCGGCGGCATCTCAGGTGCCATCGAGACCATAGGCGGTGTGCAGGGCCCGGACAGCAAGCTCGGTGTACTCCGCCGCAATCAGCACGCTTACTTTGATTTCGCTGGTGGAGATCACTTGAATATTGATCCCGCGCTCAGCCAAGGTCCGAAACATGGTGTTGGCCACGCCAGGATGGCTGCGCATGCCCACACCCACCACGCTAATCTTGGCCACATCGGGGTCGGTGAGGATTTCCGCAAATCCAATTTGCGTCTGGGCCCGGTCGAGGGCGGCGCGGGCGCGCGGCAGGTCGGCTTGCGCGACCGTGAAGGTCATGTCGGTTGTGCCGTCGGCCGCGATGTTCTGCACGATCATATCCACATTGACATGCTCCGCCGCCAGCGCGCCGAAAACCGCCGCCGCTATCCCGGGCCGGTCTGGCACCCGGCGCACCGTAACCTTGGCGTCATCCCGCGTATAGGCAATACCGGTAACAATTTCCTTTTCCACAATTTCGTCCTCATCGACAACGAGCGTGCCCGGGAGGTCGGCAAAGCTGGAAAGCACCTGCACCCGCACGCGCTCCTTCATCGCCAGCTCGACGCTGCGGGTTTGCAGCACTTTGGCCCCGACCGAAGCCAGTTCCAGCATCTCTTCATACGCGATTTTGGAGAGCTTGCGGGCTTTGGCAACGATCCGCGGATCGGTTGTATAGACGCCATCCACGTCGGTGTAGATATCGCACCGGTCCGCTCGCAGCGCTGCGGCCAACGCTACGGCCGAGGTATCCGATCCGCCCCTCCCGAGCGTGGTGATTCGGTTGTCTGCGCCGATGCCTTGGAAGCCTGCAACGACCGCGACCTGGCCGGATCGCATGCGGCGCACCAATTCAGCCCCTTGGATCGCCTCGATCCGGGCTTTGCCGTGGGCTGGATCGGTGCGCACAGGGATCTGCCATCCCTGCCAGGAGCGGGCATCCACGCCGGCCTCTTGCAACGCGATCGCCAATAACCCGGTCGTGACTTGCTCGCCGGTCGAAACCACCGTGTCGTACTCCCTGGCATCGTGCAGGGGCGAAAGATTCTGACACCATTCCACGAGCTGGTTCGTCACCCCGGCCATCGCCGAGACCACGACCGCGACTTCGTTTCCGGCCTCCGTCTCGCGCTTGACCCGGGCAACGACATTTCGAATCCGTTCGAGGGTGGCGACTGAGGTGCCGCCGAATTTCATGACGATGCGGTCCATTCAACTCCCCAGCGAGGCCGTGCAATCGTGAATTGCACGCCTAACCGAAGCGGACAAATACCGATGGCGGCGAGGAGCGGCAACATGCAGCCAAGCATTCCCGGACCGAACCCTGTTCGACAGGATGGGCGGAGCACGGCACGATCAGGTGAATCGGCTCGGAGACAGGGGCCAGCACCGGTCTATGGCAGTCGGGGGACCTCTGGATCGCCCAGCGTCCCGGCTGCCGAGGTTGCGCGGTTCGATGCGCTGGCCGGGCAGTGGTGGGACCCTTACGGGCCGATGCGTCCCTTGCACCTGATGAACCCGGTGCGCCTAGGCTGGATTATCAGGCGCATTGGCCGGGACGCTCGGGTGCTTGACGTGGGCTGCGGGGCGGGTTTGCTGGCCGAGGCGCTCGCCCAACGTGGGTGCGAGGTTCTAGGCATTGACGCCGCGCCGGAGACGATTGCTGCCGCGCGGGTGCATGCGGCCAGTCTTCCGGGCCTGCGACTCACTTACCGGGTAGCCGCGCCCGAGGACTTGTTGGTCGAGCGCATTAAATTTCCGGTGATCACCGCCCTGGAGGTGATCGAGCATGTGCCCGATCCCGACGCCTTCATCGCGAGCCTAGCCGGGTTGCTCCAACCCGGCGGCAAGCTGTTTCTCTCCACGTTGAACCGAACCGCCCGGTCGTTTTTGCTGGCGAAAATTGGGGCGGAATACGTGCTCCGCTTTCTGCCGGTCGGCACCCATGACTGGCGCCAATTTATAAAGCCCGAGGAACTCGCGGCTATGCTCCGCCGAGCGGGAATGCGGCCGGCCGATATGACCGGGCTGGTGTTCAATCCGCTTACGGGGCGATGGCGGGAGAGCCGGGATATGACTGTAAATTACATGGTTGCGGCGGAGCGTTGATGAACATGGTTCTCGGTGGTCACTCCGCCGCAGAGGCGCCCGCGCACCGCCGGGTATTCCTTGAAGCGGGTCGCCTGGCCATCGCCTGGGCCGCCATCCGCCCGGCCAGAGCGCAGGGGCCGGCCAAGCCGCTAACCCCAGCGCCGCCGGGCCATGTCGTTCTGCTCGGCGATTCGGTCTTCGACAACAAGCCATACGTCGCTGGCGGCCCCGATGTAGTGACCCAGCTTCGCAACCATCTGCCGCCGGGCTGGCGCGCGACGCTGGAGGCCGTGGATGGGGCAACGACCCGCGACGTGCAGCGGCAACTCCAGCGCGTTCCGGCTGACGCGACCCACCTGGTCGTGAGTGTGGGAGGAAATGACGCGCTGCAGGTGGAGCAGGTCCTGAATAAGCATGTCAGGTCCGTGGCTGGGGCGCTGGAAATCCTGGCCAGCGTGCAGGAGCAATTCGTACGGGACTACCAAGCGATGCTCGAGGCCGTACTCAGCCGGCATCTGCCAACGGCTGTGTGCACGATTTATGATCCACGCTTTGCAGATCCGATCCGGCGCCGGGTGGGGACCGCGGGACTCGCCCTATTCAATGCCGCCATCACCCGTGACGTGTTCGCCCGAGGGCTGCCGGTGATTGATCTACGTCTGGTCTGCACTCAAGAGCAAGATTTCGTGCACGCGATTGAGCCTTCGCAGATCGGGGGAGACAAGATCGCAGCCACAATCGCCGAACTCGTTACCACTTATGACTTTCAAAACCCACGTTCTGAAGTGTTCGGCGCCAGACGTGGCGGGTAGGCTGAATGGCGCTCTAAGAAATAATAATCCTAGAGCGGGATAACTTGACCTCAAGTCACCACGCTCTAGTGGCCCTGGCCGAGCAGCGTGCGAGTGTAAGCTTGCTGTTGCTGCTGCGCCCGCCGGACCTGGTCATATTGCTGCTGCTGTGCAAACAGAGCGCGCCCATACGCTTCCTGTTGCGCCCGTATCGCAGCTTGTTGCTGCTGCTGAAGTAGCAAGCTTTGCTTATACTGCTGCTGCCTTGCGAGCCATTCCTGTTGCCGGCGTTGCTCCCAAAGCCACTGTTCGCGAGCTTGCTGGTCACGCCATTGCTGGTCCCGCCAATGATCGTCGGGCCATTCGGAGTGGCGCCCATATCCATCATCATCCCAGTCCGCCCGGGCAGGCGTGCTGGAGGCAAGTGCGCACAACGCAGCAAGTGCCGCCAGAGTGATATAGAACGCACGCATGGGTCCCTCAAAGGTTCCGGTTTCTAAATCATAAACGACCCGATTGCGGTAGCATCACGGCCCGGCGGTGCCGGCTTTGCGATTTCGGCCCAAAGGCCAGTT
>JAFAHH010000719.1 GCA_019237355.1 Acetobacteraceae bacterium
ATCCGTCGGGTCCGTTCCGGAGTCGATTTCCTGAGACCCGATCGGGACGCCCAGGCCGTCGGCGAAGCCGTTGCAACGCTGGTGCGAGGCCGGGTGCTGGAAGAAGTGGTTGACGCAGACGAAGCTCTTGACGTCGGCCGCCTTCGCTTTCTCGCCGGCGGCCTTGCCGGCGTCGTACTCCGCCTGGCCGATGTAGCGCAGCGCGCCGATCTTCTTGGCGATCTCCGAGTTGCCCGAATTCACGATCACCACGGCGATGCCGGCCGCGACGGCATTGGCCAGCGCTTAGCCGACAATGCTCTCATCGGGCACGGTCGCGACGATGCCGTCCGGCTTGGACGCCGCCGCCTGCTGCATGAGCTGCCCCATCTGGGACAGGTCGCCGCCCGGCGGATTGCGGAACTCGATCTTAGTCCCAAGCTGATTCGCCGCAAGTTGCGCAGAGTTGCGGATCACGTTGAAGAAGGGGTCGGACTCCGACCAATGCCCGACGAAGACGAGCCGCTCCCCTCCGGGCTGCTCCGCCGCGCAGAGCGGCGTCGCCGAAAGGAGCAGCGCCAACGCGCCGGCAACGGCGTTACGCAAGTGTCCCATTCGTCCCTCCCTGTGTAGGAATCCCGTGCGGCGTTCCGCCGCAGGCCCTTGCGCTCAGATTTGCTTGCTCTCGAAACAGCCTCCAGCGGAGTTTTGATCAAATCTGATCAGAGTTTCGGGGGCGCTCCGAATCAAAGCCGCTTGGGACGGCAGCCGCCGCGACGCGCTCCGGCTGATGCCGGAATGGGCGAACAGATCGTCCTCGAAACCGGACTTTCCGAAGCCGCTCATGCCGATAAGGCCGCCGTCCTCGCCGGTACTTCTGCACGCCGACAAGTCGTGGATACCGGCTTTAGCCGGGCACGACGATATAGGTGCATACAGTCAGCTTGAAAATTCGCCAGCCGCGCTCATTGATCGTCATGCCCTACCAAGCTTGGATCATAATAGCGCTTCGCGCCGCCCCGCACTGGCCACACCCGTGTTTCGCTCATAGCCGATACAGTCGCGTGCACATTTTTCCCATCGGTTCGCGCGCTGATCGTGATCCTAAACGGCTGGGTTCCATCGCTGGTCCAGGGGACCGTTAAAATGTGTTGCGATCCATTCGCGGGCACGATGGCTGTTATCGCAACGGTCGGCGCCGTTTGAGGATCCCGAGCCGGCCTGATCGCAACTTCCATCCGCGCTGGCGAATCACCCGACGCGGTTGCCTTCAGTTTGAGTTCATAATCGCCAGCCGGCAGCGGATCGAGCATCGCACTTCGCCACGCGCCAGATGCTCCCGTCCCAACCTCGATCGTCAGACCCAAGCCCGCATCAAATCTCGCCGGATAGTTAGCGGCTTCATTCTGATGAAACCAATACGGCGGTCGCAGCGTTATGAGGGCTGCCGTGGGCGGAGAGGCAAAGCCAAGCACGAATTGCTGGTAGCGTTGCCACGTATTCTCGCCGACCTTGAGCCCCAGCTCATGGCCTTCTTCATTGTCTGCTGGCCAGTGCACTCCGGCCAAGATGCGGGATGCACCGCATTCCAGCGCGGCTGACTCGAAGGTCGGGTAGTCGAGCGTGACCGGATGCGCCAGTTCCCGTAGCTCCACGTAAAGATGGTGCACACTCATCCGGTAGTTCAGATCACTCCTTCCGATCGCGAGTTCCATGACACGCGCCCATGCCGCACAGAAGGTGCTGTGGCCGGATACGTAAGACGGAAATGCTGGGGTGGGCAGGTAAGGCTCCCAGTCAGCCGCAAACTCTTCTCCGACGCCAGCGGGAATTATGGGCTCATTCGCAGCGTTGGCCAGACTAGGCGCCGAGTACGCCAGCGCGTTGGGAAACACGCGTGGCTTCCACGCACTAATGAGGGTAAGCCCAAGACGTTGAATAGCCGTAATCGGGCGGATGTAATCGTACGCGTATTTAGCATCCCAGGTGGCTATCGATGCATCGAACAGCGCATTACTGACCAGAAAGAACAGCTTGACATCCTGATCCAGCCGCAGGTCGTTCATATTCGAGGCGTACTTGGTCAGCTCGATCAAGTGCGGTGCGGGTGAGCTACCCCATTCCGCCCAGAACTCGATCGCCGCCTTTTGCGCGTCCGTGAGCAGGGTGCTTGCCTTGATCAGAACGTCGATCTGGCGAGACCATTCTGGGCTTCCCGGCGACGGGGGCGGACCAGGGCGAAACTCGTCGGCACGCGTCAGAGCGAAAGGCTCCACTCGCGGCCATTGCGGAGTAACCGGCAACTGCCGTTTTCCCAACAGCTCGATCGGTTGCCATGCATCTGGAATCTCGGATGTTCGCGGTGCGTAGCCGGTCGTATCGGCGAATTCGCCGGCCTCATTCGCGCCGTCATTGTTAAACTTGGCCAGGACGGCGTACGCAGCGCGCCGCCCAAGCTCCGCAGGCTTGGTACGGGCTAAAGGATCGTAGCCTAGCGCTGCCATACGCTCGTTCAGCGTGCGCCGGCGTTGCGGTGCAAGTGAGCTGAGTACGGTGTACGTCGCGTAGCTGATTGCCTCCCGCTTGTTTGCCTCATTAGCAGCGCCCCCCTCACTCTTGAGTGCCGCTCCATAAACCACGCCAAGCGCCATCGGATCATAGGCTGTCCATGCTTCATACGTTGCTGTTTCGACAATGGCGAAGAATCGGGCGCCAACCGTCGGCTCCCAGGCGACCTCCTTGGCCGCTGGAAGGATCTCGTCAAGCCAATCGGTGACGATTGAGGCCGGTCTCGCCACAGTTGCGCTCGCACTGAGAATCACTGCGGCGAGCAGCAGCGCTTTGATCAACTTTATCTCCTAGAGCGCGACCGATCCGGACTTGTCGCTTGCTTTTTCGGGAAGGAACTCATGGGTTCGGGACTGGGCGCGCATATTCCGTGTTCATTCAGGATCTCGCCGGAGTCGCCCGCCGAGGGCAGCCCCATACGACCGAAACGGGGATTCGGC
>JAFAHH010000736.1 GCA_019237355.1 Acetobacteraceae bacterium
TCAGCCCAAAGCCGCGCAGCCGCCGCGCAGGCGGCCAGCTTCCAGCCCGATGCGCGCCAGTACAAGGCCAAGCTCGCGAAACCAGGCGATCAGGGCCTCGGGGTCGCTGCAGGCTTTGCCCTCGCGGACAATGCGCCCGTTGCCATCGACCACGCAGGTGCAAGAGCTTTCCAGCGACGCGTCAATTCCGGCATGATACTCGATGTTCGTCCCTCGATGATGCTTGGAGCAGGCTTGGCCTGACTCCGTGGTTGAGACACCATCATTTTGAGGGACGGCCACCCGAAACGCCTAATCTGGCGGCCGGCCCGTTGCCCCATCTAGCCAGCCTAGGACCTTGATTTTCAGGGCGCGATTCAGGCTTTCCTTCGATGGGGACCCCAATTCTGGCCCCCATTTTGCGCGCAAAATGGGACCCGGCGCTTGCGAATTGGAAACCCGAGTCCGCCTCAAGCCCTCACGCTCTAGCAGTCTGCTGAAAAAGGAAAGGCCAGGGCTACGCCCTGGACCCGCTGGGGCCGAAAGGCCCCAGGCCCCACCCACTAAGCGATTGGATTGCAAAGGCTCTGCCTTTGCTGGGGTCCAGGGGCAAAGCCCCTGGCCTTCTGTCGATGCTTGCGAATGACCGACTTCAGCGTTTTTCCGCAGCCTGCTAGAGCAGATCGTCGCTGAGCGTCTTCGATCAGCGGCGTGAAGATGCTCGCAAAACAAAGACTTAGACCAGTTTCGGGCTGCGCAGTCAGCCTGACACTGGTCTAGGCAGCCGGACGGGAGCTCAGAACGAGCAATGTCAACAGTTCCACCTAACATCGAAGCGGCAACCGAGCGGGCGCGAATCCTGGCACAGGCCCTGCCCTATCTCCGGCGTTACGCGGGCGCCACGATTGTGGTGAAATACGGCGGCCATGCCATGGGCGACGAGGCGCTAGCGCGCCAATTCGGGGCCGACATCGCGGTGCTGAAGCACGTCGGCGTAAATCCGGTGGTGGTGCATGGGGGCGGTCCGCAGATCAATACGATGCTGAAGCGGCTCGCCATCAAATCGACCTTCATCGACGGGCTGCGTGTCACGGACGCGGCGATGGTCGAGGTGGTTGAGATGGTGCTTGCCGGCACCGTCAATAAACATGTGGCGGGGATCATCAGCGCGGCTGGCGCACTCGCCGTTGGGATCTGCGGCAAGGATGGCGGATTGCTTCGGGCGCGGAAGCTAACCCGAACCAAGCAGGACCCCGACAGCCAGATCGAGCGTATGCTCGATCTGGGGTTTGTGGGCGAACCGGAGCATGTGGATGTGCGGGTGATTCATGCCCTGACGGGGGCCGGCCTCATCCCGGTTATCGCCCCCGTTGGCATCGACGCCAAGGGGCAGACCTATAACATCAATGCCGATACAGCCGCGGCAGCTATTGCGGGCGCCTTGCATGCAAGGAGGCTGCTGATGCTGACCGATGTTCCCGGGGTGCTCGATCAGGCACAACAGCTCATTACAGAAATGACTATCGCCGATGCGCAGCGGGCAATCGCCAACGGCGTCATTACGGATGGTATGATTCCGAAGGTGGAGAATTGCATCTACGCAGTGCAGCGTGGAGTGCGTGGCGCGGTGATCCTGGACGGACGGGTGCCGCATGCCTGCCTGCTTGAATTGTTCACCGAGGCTGGGCCGGGCACCCTTATCCGGGATTGATGCGAGCTTCAAACCACGGATTATAGACATCTCATGCCATTCTCGGCGCTGTGGCGTACCGAGGAGCGTCAGTTTCAACCCGGGCAGTGACTACCGGTGGAAAGCTCGCGTACCGGGACCGCATTTTACCCGGGCCTAGGTTTAGGCCATCGTTCTGAATACGTAACATAGTGGGCGTGCAAAAGCCGGCATGCTCAGGCCGGGTCAGGCCCAGCCAGCGGCGGGTCAGCCCCCGCCCCCACCGGGTCCCCATCGCGCGAGCGCGATGGGGGCTCGACCCGGTTCGCACCGCACAAGCGCAACGGGCCGTCGACCCTCGGCCTCGACCCGGCCGGCGAGCACGGCGGAGCAGCCCCGGTCGCGGACGCATCCGGCTGCCCTTCGGAATCCCCAGGACTAGCGGCCGATGCCGACCGCCCGCGCCGCTTCGTGCCCGCCTCCGGACCCAGCCGGATCGCCAGCATCCGGCACAACGGCCGCAGGATCCGTCCCGCTTGCGGCACCTCCGCCAGCAGCGCGGCCATCTCCGCGTCGGCCAGTAGGTGCTCCACTTGTCCGGCATAGGCCGCCGCCCCCGGCACAAGCCGGATCAGCCAGCCAAATCCACCCGGCAGCCGAAACGGCTGCGGCAGGCCTTCGAGCAGGGGCAATTCAGGAGCGCGCGCATCGTTCCCGCGTGACGCCGACGCGGCGGGAAGCCGCCCGGCGCGGACCGCGCCGTCACCAGCGCCTCAAATCGCGAAGCCAAGCGGCCCAGCCGCGTCCACGCCAGAAAAAGCACCGCCACCGCCGACCGGTCCTTCGCCATATGCGCGGCCAGCACCCCGCGTAGCGCCGCTATGATGAGGGCCAGGCGATCCGAAAGGCCGGTTGGGAGGAGGGAGCGGTCAACGCCATGAACAGAACTAGAACATAAGCTAAGGTTGCTTGTCAAGCCGAAAGTTCTCCTGGGCTAAAGCTAAACGCCGCCGCCGCGGCCCAC
>JAFAHH010000886.1 GCA_019237355.1 Acetobacteraceae bacterium
CAGGGACGGCCCCCAAGAGGTAGGTATCGGCCCCGGGGCAACATGCGGCCTAACGCACCGCCCAGCCCCACTCCGCATCGCAAGAAGCTAGGATGTCCCGAGACGGGCTGCAATAGTCTCGACCGGTTTGGACATCCCGTGGACGCCATTCGCCCGCGCGGCGGGCTCGGCGGCGGAGGGGCGGTTCCGCGCTTGCTGAAGCGCTTCATCCGCGTCTGCGAGCGTTGATTGAACCGATCAGCGGACCTTTTCGAATTTGCGGAAGCAGCGAATATTGTCGGGCCTGGGCTGGTCCGCAAACACGCCCGGCCACAATGTCCAAGCGACCTCGCCGACATAGAGATCGCCGCGCGAATCGACGCACATGCCGTGCGGGCCGATGAACCCGGTCGGTCCGAGGCTCGCATGCGGGTCGCCGAACCGGCTCAACAGCTTGCCCTCGTGGTCGACGATGCTGACCCGCGGCCCGAGATTGGGGCTTTTGAGGTTGACCGCCATCGACGGTCCGAGCTCGCCAATATAGCAGACTGGGTGCCGTGTGTAATCCATGTAAAGGCCGCAGGGCCGGTGCAGGTTGTTCCACTGCGTCTCGTATTTGCCGTTGCCGTCGAACACTTGCACCCGATGGTTCTCGCGGTCGGCGACATAGACCCAACCCTCGGCATCGGTGCAGATGTTGTGCACAATGTTGAATTCGCCGGGACCGGTGCCGGGCTCGCCCCATGACATCAGTAACTTGCCGTCGGGCGAATATTTGTGCACCCGCGCATTGCCGTAGCCGTCGGACACGTAAATTTCACCCTTCGGCGACAGCGCGGTGTGCGTGCAGCGATGAAACGGCTCACCGCTCATATAGGGGGCCGGTTTGCCGGGGACGCCGATTTCGAGCAAGAGCTTGCCGTCGAGCGAGCATTTCCGCACGAAATGGCCACCGTCATCGGTCAGATAAAGTGAATCATCCGGACCCGTATGGATGCCGTGGGCGCGCGGATATTGGCCCTCGCCCCAAGCGCGCAGAAAATTGCCATCGCGGTCAAAGACGATGATCGGGTGCTCGCCGCGCGTGAAGCAGTAGACATTGTCCTTACTGTCGACCGCTACGGCCGCGACTTCTTTAAACGACCAGCCGTCGGGCAATTTCGCCCAATTCTCGACGATGCGATATTTGAAGTCGCCGGTGCCTACAATCTCCGCCATGCCAACTCTCCCGTGATCCGCGGCCTCAGCGTATCGAAGCCACCGCCGCGAAACAATGCTCGGATATGCAGGAGCGAACGTAGGGCGGAAAAGCGCAGCGTAATCCGCCTCAAAATCTGCGGCGGCTCTGTATCACCGTCGTTCGCCTGTCTCCAATGGCTCGCGGTTACCACCCGTCCATCCGGAAGGGTACAGCCCATTCGCTGCGCACCGGCGAAACGATGAATACGGCCAGTCCGCTGGGTACTCCACGAAACCGTGTTTGACCGGGTTGAAGTGGATGTAATCCAAGTGAACCGACAAATCCGGATCGTCGCGGATCGTGTGCTCCCAGTACCGCCGCTGCCAGATGCCGCGTTCGCCTCGACTTTTCATAACGAGCGATCGCCGTTCACCGCTGGGCAAAGATTTCGAGAATGCGGTCTTGATCGCACGCCAACGACCGGCAAAGTCTGCATCGCCATCCGGCAGTGTCCACAGGCAGTGCATATGGTCGGGAAGAACAGCCCATGCATCGATGCGGAAGGGTGCGCGAGCGCCCGCTTGCCGGACCGCCGCGCGCAACGCGTCGATTTGTGTCACCAACAGGTCCGAGCGACGGTCGAGCAGGTTCACCGTGAAAAAGAACGTTCCGGCTGGAGCCCAGTTGCGGCGATAATCAGGCATCGGGCGAGTGTGCCTGATCTGGAAGAGAGGCGGAATACGCTACGCTTTTCCGCCCTACGATTGCTGACACTTGGTACCCGGTTCAGAGGGCTCGCGACCCCGAGCGGACCTCTGGCCTAGGGTTACCATCGGTTGGATTTTCCCCGGTCCGGAGCATTGCTTCGGCATGAACCGATCTCGAAGCCCTCGTCGCGGTTTTCGCTGTTTTTCGCTGTTCTTCCCGAAAATTTACAGCGAGCGACACCCGGTTTGCCGCAGAAATCCTCGCTTGCGGCCAATCGGTCCCGCAACAAACAGCGGCGCGCTTCGCTGTTGTTCGCTGTTCTTGGCTGATTTTGATACTGATCGAAATCGCCTGGTATTTTGCTGACCTCCGCACGCAATCCAGCTCCCTCGCCACCGCAGCACATGGGCTTGCGGCCCTCCTGTTTTTGCAGAAAATTTACAGGTAGTAACTATTCGTTTACGATCCGCGAACCGCTTTCAATAGGTCGTATTGCTGTCTCTCATGCCGGCGAAATGCCGCAATTCACGCCGCGTCATGTC
>JAFAHH010000031.1 GCA_019237355.1 Acetobacteraceae bacterium
GCCGAATACAGGGGCAGCGGGCGGCTGAGCAAATGGCACAAGGCCTCCGCACCCTCGTAGCACAGGCGCGCTTCCAGCGCAGCAAACCCTCGCGTGGCCGACAGGTAGAGCCCGGCCTGCATGAGGATAAAGAGTTGATCGTCCGCCGTAAGCTTTTGACCCTCGGCGCCCGTTCCGACCAGCGGCCCCCAGCATCCGCGTTCAAAAAAATGGATCAAAATCGAGAGCAAGGCCCCGCGGGCCCCAAGGGCCTTCGCCGCAAAGGAGGCCTCGCCCCGTTGGATCCGCGGCAGGTAGACCTCGTGCAGTGCCTGACGGTATAATACCACTTATATTATCATCGAGGTGGAATTTTATTTTGCTTTTTCGAGCGGTTCTGCCACGGTGGACCATGGCAAGGACACGACGCGACCTGGACCCGCACGGGCAAGCGGCCCAAGTACTCCAGCAGCTTAAGGGCGAACCGGCCGGCTGGCGACGCGAGCGGCTCTTGGCCGTCAAGCTCGGCTTGGACGGCCAGTTAGACCTCGAAGGAATTGCGGCCTCCCTGGGCCGGGCCCGCTCCTGCATCCAGGGCTGGTTGGAGCGGTTCCGCCGCGGGGGCTTGGAGGCGCTGCTTCAGCCGCCTCGGCGGGGCCAGGGGCCCGCCTAGGCGCTCTCGCCCGAGTTGGCGCAAGGGTTGAACCAAAAGCTCGAGGCGGGCGAGTTCCGCCGGGCCGCCGACGCCCAGCGTTGGTTGGCCGAAGAAGGCGGCCTGCAGGTCAAGTTAGTCACGGTCTATAAGTACCTAAAAAAAGCCGGCGCGCGGCTGAAGGTCCCGCGCCCCTGCCACGAAAAAAAGGACCGCTGGGCGGCCGAGGCCTTCCGCGAAGCGCTGGACGTGTACCTCGGCGCCCTTGACTTACCGGCCGATCGGCCGGTGCGGCTCTGGGTGGCGGACTCTGATGCGGTACGGCCTGCTGCCCGTCACCCGCCGGGTGTGGAGTTTGCGGGGCACCCGGCCCGTCTGCCCGGTGAACCCCCGTTATGAATGGGCCTACCTCTATGGGGCAGCGGAAGTGGGCGGGGAGGCCCGCGTGGAGTTCCTCTATACCTCGACGGTCGACCTGGAGTTTAGTGGACTTTTCCTACAGCAGGTAGGCGCCCGAGAGCCGGGCGCCACCCACGTGGTGCTCTGGGATGGGGCCGGCTTCCACCCCCAAGATGGCGCGGCGGGCCTGCCCGAGAACGTGCGCTTACTACCCCTGCCTTCTTACAGCCCTGAGCTCAATCCCATTGAGGGACTCTGGGATCAACTCACGGACCACCTCTGCAACAAAGTCTTCGCCAGCCTGCGGGCCCTGGAGGAGGCGATCACCGAGTTCCTGCAGCCCTTCTGGGAAAACCCCGAGCGCATCCGCGACTTGATCGGCCAGGGCTGGTTACTGGCGCGAGCTCAAGCCTTTTTCCGTCAGCTTTCTACCTCCATGGCTGTATGAATGGTATGAGTCAACTGTCGGCGGCCGCTTGCGGCCCTTTGGTCGGCTTTGCCGTGTCGGACCCGTCGAACCAACCCGTCGGAACCCTCTGCTCGATTTGGGGCCACGCGGGCACCGGCCGGGTTCAATTTGTGGGGGTTCGAGCGTTAGCAACGGCAGGCCGGGGCCACTTGGTACCCGCCGAGGGCGTTTCGGTTGATGCGGTCAAACGCTTGGTGCGGCTGCCCTACCCCGGCGGCTTGGTCCACGATGGGCCTGCCTACGCGGTTTGTGCCGAACTTAGCCTCGAACGCGAGCGGGAGATTTACCTGCACTACGACCTGCAAGTCACCTTTGGCCCCCGCCTGTCCAGCCTGCATCACGGGGGCTGAAAGGCGCAAGCGGCGGGAAGCCGCGGCGCCGCCTCGCGTTGTATGTCGAATCCGACCGGACCTGAAGACGCCTCGCTTTTAGCGCCAGCCGCCGAGGAGCATTTCCGCAAAATCGAGGCGGGCGCGCTAAGCCGGGGTCCTCCTGCCGCCCCAACCAGCACAGGTGGCTGACGCCCAAAGCGGTCCTGGATCCTACAACTTAACCCTAACTAGCTGCAATTAACTTGCAACAAA
>JAFAHH010000210.1 GCA_019237355.1 Acetobacteraceae bacterium
ACGGCAATAGGAGCAATAACCGCAGGCAATCGTGGAGCAAATCACCACGCGGTCGCCGGGCATGAAGTTGCGAACCATGGGCCCCAGTTCTTCAACAATGCCGACACCCTCGTGACCGAGGATCGTGCCTTTTTCCATGCCGGGAAACGTACCGCGGACCATGTGCAAATCGGTACCGCAAATCGCCGATGAGGTGAGCCGAACAATAGCATCGGTTGGGTCTTGAAGTTTCGGCTCCGCCACGTCCTCCACCCGGATATCGCCTATTCCGTGAAACACGACGGCTTTCATCACACCCTCCTCAAACCGGGTCCCCGAGGCATAGAACCGGCCCCGGCTGCAGCGGTTTGCCACCATCGGCCAAAAGCCTCCGTGGTCGCGCGGATTTTTATTCGCTGTGCCGGTCATCTTAAGCCGGTGCCGTGCGTAAACATTTCATGGAAAGGAGATTGTGATGGCGGAAGTGGTGGTGATCACGGGCGGCAGCGCGGGTGTCGGACGCGCGACGGCTGAGGAGTTTGCCCGCCACGGATGCCATATCGGCTTACTCGCACGCGGACGCGAAAGGCTCGAAGCTGCAGCTCAATCGCTTCGCGCGCTGGGCGTTCGATGCCACATCGTGCCCACCGACGTATCTGATGCAGAAGCAGTTGAGCGCGCCGCGTCGGAGATCGAGCAGCAGCTCGGCCCCATCGATATTTGGGTGAACGACGCGATGGTGACGGCCTTTGCACCGGTGAAGGACCTCACGCCAGAAGAGTTCCGCCGGGGCACTGAAGTGACGTATCTCGGTACCGTACACGGCACAATGGCGGCGCTGCGCCGCATGCGGGAGCGCAACCGCGGGGTCATCGTGAATGTCGGCTCGGCGCTCAGTTACCGGGCGATCCCGTTACAGGCGATCTATTGCGCATCCAAATTTGCAATTCGCGGCTTTACGGATGCTTTGCGGTGCGAAATCCTGCATGATGCCTTAAATGTGCACCTAACGATGGTGCATCTTCCGGCCATGAACACACCCCAGTTCGACTGGGCGCTGAACAAAATGGACCGGCGGCCGCAGCCGGTACCGCCAATCTTCCAGCCAGAAGTTGCGGCGCGAGCGATCTGGTTTGCCGCGCATCATAGGCGGCGCGAAGTATGGGTTGGCTGGCCAACGGTTGAGGCAATCATTGGCAATAAGATTGCGCCCGGTTTACTGGATCGCTATCTCTCCAGCGCAGCCTATAGTGGTCAGCTTACGAACGAGCCAAAGCCGCCAAACGCACCGGCCAATCTGTTTGAGCCGGCCCGCGGGAATTGGGGGGCACATGGAAGGTTCGATGCCCGGGCCAAAGAAACGAGCTGGGAGATGTGGACGACCCGGCATCAGGGGTGGCTGGCGCTCGGCGTGCTGCTGCTAAGCAGCTTGGGGGTCGGTGCTATTCTTCAGGGCGGCAATCGCGTTTTGAACGGCAGGGGCAAGCCGCGCCGTCAGCTCCAGCGAATATGGCGGTGATGGGTCATCTCGTCGCTCAGATTCAGTGCGGCCACAACCAGCGCCACATGGCTGAAGGCTTGCGGGAAGTTGCCCACGAGGCGCTGGTGGGGAACATCATACTCCTCGCTAAGCAGCCCCAAATCATTGCGGACATCGAGCACGCGTTCGAAGAGCGCGTGCGCATCATCGCGCCGGCCTAAGCGATTTAGGCAATCGACAAGCCAGAAGCTGCAGGCGATGAAAGCACCCTCATGGTGGCCCGGCTTGGGCTTGTAGCGGCGCACCAGCCCGCCTTCCATCAGCTCGTTTTCGATGGCTATTATGGTGCCTTTCACGCGCTCATCTTCAATCGGCAGAAAGCCGACGAGGGGAATCAACAAAAGGCTGGCATCGAGTTCCGACGAGTCGTAGCTCTTCACGAAACTGCCGATCTTGCTGTTGAAGCCGCGCTCGCACACCTGGTCGTGGAGCTTCTGGCGGGTTCTTGCGAGGCGGTCGCGCGCTTCATCATCAACCAGTTTGCGTGTTCGCTTGCTTTTTAGAAATGCTTCGAGCCCGACCCAAGCCATCACCTTGGAATAGACATATTGCTTGGGATCACCGCGCGATTCCCACAGGCCTTGATCAGGCAACTCCCAAATTTCTTGCAAATGCTGCACGAGCGCTGCTTCGACATGCAGGCCTTGGTCGCGCGGCGCCATGCCGGCGCGGCGCGCCAGGTGTAATGCATCGAGCAGCTCGCCATAGACATCGAGTTGCCGCTGCTCGGCCGCGCGATTTCCGACACGGACTGGCTTGGAACCCTCGTAGCCGGGCAGCCAGCCAATCTCCCATTCATTCAGGTGTCGCTCGCCCAATACGCGATACATGATCTGCAACTTATCCGGGGAACCGGCAACAGCACGCAGCAACCAATCGCGCCAGCGCGTTGCCTCCTCGTGAAACCCGGCATTGATTAGCGCCGTCAGGGTGAAGGTCGCATCACGCACCCAGCAATACCGGTAATCCCAGTTCAGCTCGCGGCCAAGTTGTTCGGGCAAGGATGTCGTTGGCGCTGCAAGCGCTCCTCCGCTCGGGCGATACATTAGCGCCTTCAAGGTGATCAGGGAGCGCGTGACGGCATCCGGCCATTTGGTGCTGACGTTGCATTGGCGGCACCAATCCTGCCAGAAATTCTCGGTGTCCGATAACGCCTTTTCCGGGTCAATCGGCTTGGGCGGGTCTTCCAGCGAGGAGCCATAGCTCATCACGATCGGGACGCGCTCGCCCCCGGACACAATGAAGGAAGATGTGACATCTCCCCCGCCCAGCTCGAGCGGGACGGGCGCGCGGACGGCCACCAGATCGGGTCCCACAAACCCGGCCACAGCGTCGCCGTTCCGCTCGAGCCAGGGCGGCAAATTGCCATAATCGAAGCGGAGGGAAATCACCGATCGCATGTTCACGGCGCCGTCCAACCCCTGCACGATGCGCACGACATCGGATGCGAGGCCACGGATAGGCATGAAGTCGATTAGCCGGACGGCGCCGCGGTCGGTGACGAAATCGGTTTCCAGGATCAGCGTATTCTCGCGGTAACGGCGCTCCACTCCGCGTATCGGATTGGCCGGCGCTAAGGACCAGCGTCCGTGCTGCTCGGTACCCAGCAGCGCCGCGAAACACGCGTCGCTGTCGAACCGGGGCCAGCACAGCCAGTCAATCGAGCCATCCCGCCGGACGAGCGCGGCGGTTTCCCCATCGCCGATCAGCGCATAGTCTTCAATCCGGGCCATACCCTTCTCAAACCTCGGCTCGCGCAGCTAAGGCCTTGATCCGGTCCGCGATCCGGCAGGCCATGGCCTGAATGGTCAGCGATGGATTGACGCCGCCGCTGGTTGGAAAGAGCGAACCATCGCAGATCCAGAGATTCGGGACATCCCAGGTGCGGCCATCCGGGTTCACCACGCTGCTGCGCGGGTCGTCGCCCATCCGGCAAGTCCCCATCAGATGGGCGGTTTCGGTTTCTTCGGCCCAGATATCGTAACCCCCGGCCGCCTCGAGCGCCGTGCGCATGAAGTTTTTGGCATGGGCGATCAGTTTCTTGTCGTTATCGGAGTGCGCGAAAGTAACATTGGCAATCGGAAGGCCGAACCGGTCCTTTTCATCCGCAAGCCGCACGGTATTGGTTTCCATCGCCTGGCATTCTCCCACGATCTTCAGCCCGGCGTAATGGTTGTAACGCTCCATATCGCGAAGTAGCGATTCGCCCCAGAGCTTGTGATTACCGGTTTGCGTTCCGGACCATTCGACGGGAAGCGGGCCTTGGCTCATATAGGCGTATCCGCCATCGAAATCCTTACCCTCATCCGTGTAGTTCCAATGCTCGGTCAATGAGAGCGAGGGTGGCGCTTTATACCAGCGGATTTCGTCATCGAAGACGCCGTAGACCCCCTGGTTACAATGGGCCATTAAATATTTGCCGACCAGCCCGGAGCTGTTGGCGAGGCCATCCGGTGCTTGAGGGCAGGCTGAATTCAACAACAGGCGTGGGGTTTCGATCGCATACCCGGCCACCACCACATTGCGCGCCCGCTGAAACCGCCATTGGCCTTCGCGATGGTAATGCACGCCTCTGACCCGGCCATTGGCGTCCAGCTCGACCCGGCCCACCATGGCGAGGTCGCGGATTTCCGCCCCAGCTTTCAGCGCCCGCGGCAGCCAAGTGTTAATGGCGCTCTGCTTGGCGTTGGTCGAGCACCCTGCGATGCAAAAGCCGCGATAGACGCAGGGGTGGGCGAGGCCGCGCGGTGCGGAGAGCGTGGCGATTGGGGTCGAGCACCATTTGATCCCGAGCTTTTCGCAACCCCTTGCCAGCACTTTGGCGGCCGCATTGAGCTCATGGGGGCGATAGGGATAGCGCGGCCGGGGCGGACCCCAGGGATATTTGATGGGCCCTGCGAGGCAGAGATTCTCCTCGACCTCCCGGTAGTAACCCCACATTTCGCGCCAATCGACCGGCCAGTCGACGCCATAACCCAGCAACGACCGGGACTTGAACCATTCCGGGCGGAAGCGGAGTGAGACCATGGCGAAATGCACCATGCTGCCGCCCACCGACTGGCCGCTATTGTTCCGGCCGAGTTCTAGCGCGTCCTCGCCCCCGGAGATGCGCTCATCCGTCCAGTAAAGCTTGTATTGTTCATGCTCGTCTGAAGCGAAATCTTCTAGCGGACGCCAATACGGACCGACATCGAGCGCGACTACCGAGAATCCGTATTCGGAGAGTTTGCAGGAAAGCGTGCCGCCACCCGCGCCCGTGCCGACAATCACGAAATCGACTTGCTCGTCATCGGCGAAACACCGCATTGGAACCCAGCCGCCGACGCGCAGCACGTCGGGCGCGCGGCCATTCTTCGCCCGCGGGACTCGGGTCGGGTCGTCCTCAGTCATGCTGTTCAATCGCTTCCCACCGATCGCGCTTGTTGAAGTCGAGCCGGACATAGCCACGCGGGCTGGCCGGGCCGCCAAACCCCATTTCGTTCCAGGCGTGGGGCAGGGCGTAGTAGGCGGCTGCGATATCGTGGACGAGCCGCCTTTTGAAAAACACTTTCGCCGGCATATCGCCCCAGGCTGGGCTGCTTGCTTCGCCCTCCTCCAAAAGCCGGAGTAGCCGGTCCTGTTGGCCCCCCGTCAATTCATGGAATGCGCCGCCATAACGCTCCCGGCACTCTTCGTTGATCGCGGCGATGCCGCGGCGCCAGGCTTCCCGTTGGGATGGCAACGAGGGCGGGCGAAATCCGTCGCGCTGATCCAATTCCATCTTGTGGTCCACCAGCGCTGCGCATTGCACGGGGGCGCGGCCGGACCGTTGCGGCACGATGCAATCGCATAGGGCCCGCAAGGTGAGCCATTCTTCCAGTGTGAAGAATTTTGGCCCATCGAGCGTGAGCCGGTGATCGATCACCTTCCGGGTGATTTCGTTCCAAGATGGGGTGTCGCGCTTATCGAGCACATTGTAGCCAGGGTAGCGCGGGCCGCGATTATTCATTTTTTGGCCCCTCGAGCAACCGGAGCGCGGCCAACCCCGCCAGCCCCAGCCCAGTGAATGAGGGCGGCGCTGGGATTGGCGGACCGTTCAGGACATTCTGGCTCCAATTGCGCCAGCCGCCCATGTTTCGATGCACGCCGTAGATATGAAATCCCATGCCGGCGAGGCCGAGCACGGTCACCAGTTTCATCCAAAACCGTGTCAGCGGGCGTTTCTTTGGTTTGCTTGAAAGTGCCGCGCTCGCCAGCAATCCCGCCCCGACCGGCGGCAGGGTGACGGGCAGATACATGAATGGGTCCTGGAAGGCGCCGCGGAAGTGCAGCAGCCAAACTTCGCCCACCGTTCCCAGCAGCCCGGCCGAGGTCAGGCCAGCCAGAAGGCGGCCCGCGGCCATGCCGAAGATGTGCGGGATACCGCCGGGTCTTGTGTCGCGCACGCGTTCGGCAGCAACTCCCAACGTACCGGACAGCAGCAAGGCCCAAGGCGCCCCGATTGGTGCGGCATAGAAGAAGTTTTCCCAGCAAAAACCGCCGTCGCGCTTGCCGACATTGTAAAGGTGGAAACCAAATCCCGCCGCGGCCGCGGCGGCGGAGAGTGCGTAGATCGCGTCCCGGCGCCGCTCGGCGCGGGCCGACCGGTCGCTCGCCCCATGTAGGCTTGCAATCAGCGCCAGGGTTGAGACAATCGGAGGCACAAACATCGCCTTATTCTCGAAGCTGCCCCGGTAATGCTCCATGCTGCTGTCGGCCAGAACCGAGCTCGCAAGGATGGCGCATCCCGCGTTCAGCAGCCGGGCGACATCGGCGCTTTCTTGTGCGCCGACGGGTGGTTCGGATCGCAGCAGCGCAGGCGATCGCGCATTGCCCGCCAATGCGTCTTGCAAGGCCCGCAGCCGGTCCGCGGGGCGGGCGCGGGTTCTCATCTTCCTTCCTCCGCCTATTGCATGAGAAATAGCTTCCATTCTATTGGACAAGAAACCGCTCCGCGTTCTATTTCAGAAGATACCGCTCCGCGTTGGGGTGCTTGAACTCGAGCCCAATCCCGGGTCGCGATAAATCCGGCTTGATCACGCCGCCTTCGGCCGTTGCTGCGCCATCGAACAGCATGTGCTCGATGCGGACATGGTCGTGGAAATATTCCAGGTGCCGGAACCGTGGCGCCGCACAGGCTGGGTGCAGATGCAACGATGGCGCGCAGTGGCCCGATAAGTCGATCTGATTGGCTTCGCATAGCGCGGCGACGCGCAAAAATCCGGTGACGCCGCAACAGCGGGAAACATCTGCCTGCAGCACATCAACGGCGTGCGCGGCGAGCATGCGGCGAAAATATTGAAGGTCATAGCCATACTCGCCGGCCGCGATCTCCATCGGCGCTGGCGCCGCATGGCGTAGCTCGCACAACCCGGCGAGGTCGTCGCTCGAGACGGGTTCTTCGAACCACAGCACGCCGAATTCCTCGCCGAGCTGCTTGGCAAAGGCCGCAGCCTGCTTGCGGCTGAAGGCGCCGTTGGCATCGACGAACAGGCCCGCCTCGCCGATGGCTTGCCGCGCGGCTTCCACGCGCGCGGGATCGTCGCGCGGCGATGTGCCGACCTTCATCTTCACCCAGGCGCAACCGTCTTCCTCGACCCAGCCGCGTAGT